>CAYUPG010000038.1:4811-15781 GCA_964446515.1 uncultured Treponema sp. | reverse complement strand
CCGAAGTCGTCGTACTTGAGCTTGTCCACCATCATGAGGTTCTTGATGCGCTGGGCGATGAAGTCCGCCTCGTCGCTCTCGTTCTCGGGGTGGAAGACCTCGATGGGCTTGCCGCCGCCGTTGCCGGACCAGAGCTTCTTCTCCTTCCGGTTGGTGTTGTGGGCGATGACGCCGTTGGCGGCTTCCAGGATGGTGGAAGTGGAGCGGTAGTTCTGTTCGAGCTTGATCTCCGCGAGGCCGGGGAAGTCCTTCTCGATGTTTATGATGTTCTCGAAGTTGGCCCCGCGCCAGGAGTAGATGGACTGGTCGTCGTCCCCCACCACGCAGACGTTGCGGTCCGCCAATAGGCGCATCATGCGGTACTGGGTGAGCGAGGTGTCCTGGAACTCGTCCACCATGAGGTAGCGGAAGCGCTCGCGGTACGCTGCGAGGACCTCGGGGTGCTGTTCGAAGAGGAGTATGGGGAGGACCAGGAGGTCGTCGAAGTCCACGGCGTTGTAGATCTTGAGACATTCCTGGTATTCCCGGTAGACGCTTTCGTAGGCGTCGTTCGCTCCGTCGCCCCAGGAGGCGCGGCCTATCTTGACGTTGGAGAAGAGTTGTCCGACGGCGTAGAGGTCGAGGTTTTCCGTGGAGAGGCCGCATTCCCGGACGCAATCCTTGATGAGCTGGTTGCGGTCCGTCTCGTCGTAAATGGAGAAGTTCTTGCGGTAGCCCAGGCGCTCGATGTCTTCCCGGAGTATCTTGACGCCGAAGGCGTGGAAGGTGCAGACGGTGAGGTTCTGGAGCTTCTTGCGGGTGAGTTCCCGCACCCGCTCCTCCATCTCCCGGGCGGCTTTGTTGGTGAAGGTGAGGGCGAGGATGGCGGACTGGGGGATGCCCCGTTCGAGCATGTAGGCGACCCGGTAGGTGATGACGCGGGTCTTGCCGGAGCCTGCTCCGGCGATGATGAGGACGGGGCCGTCTATGGTCTTGACGGCCTGGATCTGCTTGTCGTTGAGTTCCGCCTCGAAGTTGAGCTTGGACAAGGGCGGTCCTACACCCGTTTAACGAAGAGGTCGAAGGCGGCGAGGCCGAGGACGCTCACGGCGGTGACCACGGCTCCGGCGGTCAGGACGCCGACGATCACGGCGGCCAGGGTCTTTCGCTTGGAGAGGCCCAGTACCCAGGCGCCCAGGGTTCCGGTGTAGGCGCCGGTGATGGGCAGGGGTACGGCGACGAAGAGGGCGATGCCGAGCCAGCCCCACTTTTCAACCCCGGCGTGGACCTTGGCCCGGGCGCGCTCCACGAAGCGGTCGAAGAAGCTGCGGTACCAGGCCATGCGCAAGAAGAGGCGATGGAAGGTGGAGAGGAAGATCCACACCGCCGGGGCGACCAGGGCGTTGACCGACACGGCGACGAGGTAGGCGGCGGGCCAGGGGGTGCCGTGGGCGAGGGCGAAGGGTATGGCTCCCCGGAGCTCGGAGATGGGGAGGAAGGCGAGGAAGATGGTCCAAAAGAGGGTTACGGCGTCCATAGGGTACCCCTTATAGCAGAAAAATCAGGTTAGGGCAAACCACGCGACGCCTATGGCCGTGGTGACCAGGGTGACCGGGAGGCCTGCGGCGAGGTAGGCGCGGAAGGAGACCGTGATGCCGTAGCGGCCGGCGATCTCCGCCACGATGAGGTTCGCAACGGAGCCCAGGAGGGTGAGGTTCCCCGCATAGGTCGCGGCCATGGCCATGACGAGCCAGGCTTTTTCGGCGTCGGCGAAGTGCTCCGCCAGGGGGCGCAGGAGCATGACCGCCGGGACGTTGGAGACGAGGTTTGAGAGGATGAGGGTGAAGACCGAGAAACGGGCCATGGACTGGCCCACCGCGGGGAGGCCGCGGTCCACGAGAAAGGCGAAGGCGGGGGTGCGGGCGACCGCGGCGGTGATGATGAAGAGTCCGCCGAAGAAGGCGATGATGGTCCAGTCGAGCTCGGCGAAGACGCGCTCGCTCTTGACCCTGCGGGTCACCAGGAGCAGGGCGGCGCCGGCCATGGCGGCGGCGAATACGGGGGCGTCCATAAGAAAGGCGGCGGTCATGAGGGCGACGGCGGCCAGGCTCTTGTAGAGGAGGGGCTTGTAGACCCGCCCTTCCGGACCCTGAGGCTCGACGGAGGAGGCGGCCTGGGCGGCGCCCGCGGGGGCGTTGGGCCCCGCGGCGGGAGGCTTGACGACGGGAACGTCGCCTTCGGCGAAACCGCCGTCCTGAGAGTCCCGGACCTCCGTGGCCGGAGGTTTGACGGCGAAACCGCCGTCCGGCGAGGCCCGGATCTCCGTGAGGGGAGGTTTGACGGCGGTAGGAGCCCAGGAGGGGTGGGTGTAGGGGAGCTGCGCTACGGTCGGCGACACGGTCGGCGACACGGTCGGCACGAGGACGGCGGCGCCGAGGCCGGCGGTCGTGGCCCGGCGGCCGAAGAACTCGCGGCGGAACACGGCGAGGACCACGAGGTAGGCCGCGGCGGTGCCCAGGATGGAGGGGGGCGCCATGCGGACGAGGAAGCGCAGGAAGGTGATGCCGCCGGCGGCGCCGATGAGCATGTTCTGGGGATTTCCGATGATGGTGGCCGCGGAGCCTATGTTCGCCGCGAGGGCGAGGGCGATGAGGTAGGGCACGGGATCACGCCGGGAGCGGAGGCAGAGGAGGGCCACGAAGGGAGTGAACATGATGCAGATGGTGTCGTTGAGGAAAAGGGCCGAAAGCACGGCGGAGGCTGTCATGACCAGGGCGAGGAGGCGCTTGGGACTGCCTGCGGTGCGGAGGACCGCGGCCGCGGCGAGGTCGAAGAAGCCCGACAGCTTGAGGTTCGCCGTGATGATCATCATGGAGAGTATGAGGATGAGGGTCCCGAGGTCTATGGATGCGGAGGCCTCTTCGGCGGAGATGGCCCCCAGGGCGATGAGGGCTGCAGCCCCGGCGAAGGCTATGCCTGCCCGGTTCATGCGGAGGCGGGGGATGCGGCCCACGGCGATGCCGAAGAGGGCCAGGAGGATGACCAGGTTCACCGCCAGTTCGTGGGCGGGCCCCTCGGTCAGGGAGCGCAGGAGGGCGGAAGGGACGCTCATAGGGCTTCGATGAGGGCTGCGATGCGCCGGCCGGCTAGGCCCCGGTGGCTGAGACGGTTCTTCTCTTCCTCCGAAAGCTCCGCCACGGTGCGGCCGAACTCGCTCAGGTACATGACGGGGTCGTAGCCGAAGCCGCCTGCGCCCCGCTCTTCGCGGATGATCTCTCCCTCCAGGGTTTCCTGGACGGCGAAGAAGCGGTCGGGGGTGAGCATGAGGACCATGGCGCAGACGAAGCGGGCGCCGCGGTCTTTGCGGTCTCCCAGTTCCGAGAGGAGGAGGGCGTTGCGGCCTGCGGCGTCCAGCTCGCGGCCGTTTTCGCTGCCGTAGCGGGCGGAACGTATGCCAGGGCGGCCGTCCAGGGCGTCCACGCAGATGCCCGAGTCGTCGGCGATCACCGGGGCACGGACTATGTCGTAGAGGGCGCGGGCCTTGATGAGGGAATTCTCCAGGAAGGTGGAGCCGTCCTCCACGGGGTCGAAGGGGATGCCCAGATCGGCGGGAATCTTGAGCTCGTGGCCGCGGAGGATGGCGGCCAGCTCGGCGCGTTTATGGGCGTTGCCCGAGGCGAAGTAGATGGTCATGGCCGGATACTACTATGGGGCGGCGCGCCGCGGAACGGGGGCCCGCCGGGCGGCGCCGCGCCGCGGTGGCGGGGATTGGCTGCACTGGCCCTACCATGGCGGCGCCGGGCCGCGTTGGCCGGGAATGGCTGCACTTGCCCTACCATAGCGGCGCCGCGCCGCGACGGCCGGGAGAGGCCGCACTTGCCCTGCATTAGCGGCGCCGCGCCGCGATGGCCGGGGAAGGTTACACTTGCCCTGGAATAGCGGCGCGAGTAGACTATGGAGAGATGGACTGTCCTATTTGCGCCTCTTCCCGAACGTCGGCCCTCTCCACGCCCCGGCGTTCCTTTCGGCGTTGCCGATCCTGCGGCTTCTCCTGGGCCGATGCCGACTCGCGGCCCGACGAGGCGGCCTCCCGCGCCCGCTATGCCCTGCACCGCAACGATGCGGCCGATCCGGGCTACCGCGCCTACATGGAGCGCATCGTGGATCGGGCCCTGGCCTGGGCGGCGGAGGGCACGGCGGGAAGAACGGCTCTAATCCCTGCGGAGGGGGCGGGTCCGGGGGGACGACCGTTGAAGGCGGTGGACTGGGGCTGCGGTCCCACCCCGCTCTGCGCGGAGCTGCTGCGGGCGCGGGGGGTGGATGCGGTCGCCTGGGACCCCTGCTTCCGGCCGGAGGAGCTGCCGGCCCCCGGCTCTGCGGACCTGGTCCTCTGCGTGGAGGTTGCGGAGCATTTCTTGGACCCGATCGCGGATTTCCGCGCCTTCGCGCTCCGTCTGAAGCCGGGGGGCCGGGCTCTCCTGCACACCCACCTGGCGCCCGAGGAGGACGGAGCTTTTCTGCGCTGGTGGTATATCGAGGATCCCACCCACGTCTCTTTCTACTCCAAGCAGTCCTTGGAGCTCTTGGCTGAGCATGCGGCCCTGGAGCGGCCCCGCACCGAGGAGGGGAAGTTCTGCCTGCTCCGCAGGCCCCTGCCGGTCCTGGTCGCCGGGGGCGCGAACCTGGACATCGAGGGGCGGCCTGCGGCGGGCCTTGTGGCGAGGGATTCCAATCCGGGGACCGTGGCCCTTTCTCCGGGAGGAGCGGGGCGCAACGTCGCGGAGAACCTTGCGGCCTTGGGCCTGGCGGTCGAGCTGGTGACCGCCGTTGGTGCGGACGCGGCGGGGCGGGACCTTATTGAGCGGACCGCGGCGCGGGGGGTGGGCACCTCCGGGGCCGTTGTGGTCGAGGGACACGGGACCTCCATGTACCTGTCCATCCTGGACGGCGAGGGGGATATGGCCCTGGCGGTATCGGGGATGGGGATCTACGACGCCTTCGGGCCGGCCGAGGCGCTCGCGGGGGCGGAGCGGGCGGCGGCGGCGGCCTGCGCGGTTTCCTGCGGGGCGGATGCCGACTCTCCCTTTTCGGCCCTGGTCCTGGACGGCAACCTTCTGCCGGAGGCCGCCGAGGCCCTCTTGGATAGGTTCCCGGGCATCCCGGCGTGGCTTGATCCGGTATCCACCGCCAAGGCGCGGCGCACCGCGGCCTATCGGGGCGGTGCCCTGCTGGGTCGCCTTGCCTGCACCAAGCCGAACCTGGCGGAGGCTGAGGCGATGGCGGAGGCGGAGGGCGGCGGAGCTGACGACGGCGCGGCAGATGCCGTAACCGGTGCCGCAGAAGCTGCCGGTACTTCCGCCGGTGCCGCGGCAGCTTCCCGTGCCGCAGACGCGCGGGAACGGGCCCTGCGGGCGGCGGCGGCCCTGCGGGCGCGGGGCGTGGGGACGGTCATGGTGAGCTTGGGGGCTGAGGGCCTCTGCGCGGCGGACGGGGGCGGCGCCTGGGCGGTGCGGCCTCCGGCGCAGGAGCCGGTCTCCGCCACGGGCGCGGGAGACGCGGCCCTCGCGGGTTCTCTCCGCGCCGCTCTTTTGGGCCTCGGTGCCGCCGAGCAGGCTCTCCGGGGCTGCGCGGCCGCGGCCATAACCCTGCAGGACGCACGGGCCGTTTCGCCGGACCTGGACGGCTATAGCCTCCTTTCCCTGGCCCTGCGCTGGGAACGGGAGGGGGCGGCGTCCATTGAGACATGCACGATCGAGGAGTATGACCATGAAGAGCGTTAGGGATCTATCTTCCTACCTTACCCTTTCTCCGGAAGTGGCCGCGGCCGTGGCCGACGGGAGGCCCGTGGTGGCCCTGGAATCCACCATCATCAGCCACGGCATGCCCTATCCGCGGAACGCCGAAACGGCGATGGAGGTCGAGAAGGCCGTCAGGGACGCCGGGGCGGTGCCCGCCACCATCGCGGTCCTGGACGGGAAGCTCCGCGCGGGGCTCGATGCCGCAGGGATAGAACGGCTGGCCTCGGGGGGACGGAAGGTGGTGAAGTGCAGCCGAAGGGACCTGCCCTTCGCCCTCGCACGGTCCCTGGACGGGGCAACCACGGTGGCCGGCACGATGATCGTGGCGGACCTGGCGGGGATACGGATTTTCGCTACGGGAGGCATAGGAGGGGTGCACCGCTATGCCCAGGAGACCTTCGACATCTCCGCGGACCTGGAGGAGCTGGCCCGCACGGACGTGGCGGTGGTCTGCGCCGGGGCCAAGAGCATCCTCGACCTCGGCCTGACCCTGGAGTACCTGGAGACCCGGGGGGTCCCCGTGGTGGGTTACGGCACTTCCGAGCTGCCGGCCTTCTACACCCGGGAATCGGGCTACCCCGTGGACTACCGGGTGGACAGTCCCGCCGAACTGGCCCGGGCCCTGGCGGCCAAATGGGACCTGGGACTCCGCGGCGGCATGGTGATCGCCAACCCCATACCGGCGGAGTACGCCATGCCCAAGGCCGAGATAGACGGCGCCATAGCGCGGGCCCTGGAGGAGGCGCGGGCGGCGGGCGTTGCGGGAAAGGAGAGCACCCCCTTCCTCCTGGCCCGCATCGTGGAGCTCACCGGGGGCAGAAGCCTGGACTCCAACATACGCCTGGTGCTGAACAACGCGCGCCTTGCGGCCGCCGTTGCCGGGGAATACGCGGCGCAGGTCGGCGGCGCTTCGGGGAGGGGCAGGGCATGAACGGCGCCGACTTCTCCGAGGCCATAGCGGACCGCTTCGAGTCCGCCGAGAGCCTGGACCTGCGCGGGGGGGAGAAGGCGGTGATCCTCAGCGACTTCCATATGGGGAACGGCGGCCGTTCCGACGACCTCCTAAGGAACGGCCCCCTCCTCATGGACGTCCTGGAACGGCGGTACCTGGCGGAGGGTCGGCACCTGGTGCTCAACGGGGACATCGAGGAGATGCAGCGCTACTCCTACCCGGCCATCAAGGCCCGCTGGAAGGGGCTGTACGATATCTTCGACCACTTCGCCCGGGAGGGCCGGCTGCACAAGACCATAGGCAACCACGACGAGGACCTGGTGTTCGAGCGGCGCTATCCCTATCCCCTCCACGACGTCCTGCGCATCGAGACCAAGGTGCTGCCGGTGATCGTGTACCACGGGCACCAGGCGTCCCGGGTCTACACCAAGTACAACAACGTGATACGGGCCGTTCTGCGCTACCTGCTCAAGCCCGTGGGCATACGGAACATATCTTCGGCCCGGAGCCCGGCCAAGCGCTTCCACGTGGAGCGTCGGGCCTACGAGTTCTCCCGCCGGAACGGCGTGGTCTCCGTCATCGGCCACACCCACCGGCCCCTCTTCGAGTCCCTGGGGCGCTTCGACTACATCAAGTTCGAGATAGAGCGGCTGTGCCGGGACTTCCCCTTCGCCGCCTCCGAACAGGAGCGCGGACGCATCGCCGCCGAGGTGCACGCCCTGCAGACGGAGCTCGGCAAGCTAAAGCGGTCGGAGCGGCGGCGCAGCATGCGGGAGAGCCTCTACGGGGACGAGCTTCCCGTTCCCTGCCTGTTCAACTCCGGAAGCGCCATCGGAAAGAAGGGCATCAACGCCATAGAGCTGGACGGCGAGACCATCTCCCTGGTCTACTGGTACACCGAAGGGGAGGGGAAGAAGTTCGTCGACCGGGGCTATTACTCCGTTGAGGCGCTGGAGGGAACGCCGCGGCGGCGGACGGTGCTGAACCAGGATCGGCTGGATTACGTAAAGGCCCGCATGGATTTGCTGCGCTGATCCTTGCGGCGCCGCCCGGTGCGGCCTATACTTTTCCCGATGGAGCGTAATCGATGTCCAAGGTGAAATTCGGACTCAAGGCCAAGACACTTCTCGTATCCTTCTCCGCCCTGGCGGTCGCGGCGGCGGCCATCGCGTTGCTGTACGTTCGGGACGTCTCCCGGCAGGCTGAGGCCGCAATATTGGAAAAAAGCCGCGCGGTGGTTCTGGCCGCCGAGGCGGCGCGGAATTCCATGGGCGAGAAGATCGCCATGGGCGTGGTGCGCGACCTCGCGGAGCTGGCCGCCGAGGGGGACCGGCAGAAGCTGCTGGCCGCGGTTCCCATCCTGACTGCCATAGACGTGGTGGCGGAGAACGCCGCCGAGGGGGGCTACGAGTTCCGGGTTCCCAAGATCAGCCCCCGCAATCCCGTCAACGAGCCCACGGAGCTGGAGCGGGAAGTGCTCTTGGAATTCGAAAAAGGCGGACTCGATGAGAAGCTCATCGTCGAAAAGGACGTCATCCGCTATTTCAGGCCCATCACGCTCACGGAGGATTGCCTGCTCTGCCACGGAGACCCGGCGGGGAGCCTCGACCCCACCGGGGGCAGGCTCGAGGGCTGGAAGGCCGGGGAGGTCCACGGCGCCTTCCAGATAATCTCGAGCCTCGCGTCCGCCAAGGCGACGGGTCGGCGGGCCGCGGTCACCATCAGCGGCGTGAGCGTCCTCATCATGGGGCTTTCCGGCTTGGTCATGCTCCTGCTCCTGGGGGCCCTCTTGAAGCCCCTGCAGGGCTACGTGGCGGCCTTCCAGTCCGCGGCCACCGGCGATCTGACCGTCCGCTCACAGTCGAGGAGCGCCGACGAGGTGGGCATGCTTTCGGGCTACTTCAACGACTTCGTCGGTGCCCTGGACGGCATGGTGTCCGATATCGGTTCCGTTACCCGCGGAGCCAAGGGCATCTCGGACGACCTCGCGGCCACGGGAGAAGAGACCTTCGCGTCCTTGAACCAGATCACCGTCAACGCCCAGGGGGTGAAGGACAAGATCATACGCCTGGACGAGGCGGTGGAGGACTCCAACCGCTCCGCCCAGGAGGTCCGGAGCTTCATAGGACGGGTATCGGAGCTCATCCAGACCCAGGCGTCGGCGATCAACGAATCTTCGGCCTCCATAGAAGAGATGTCCGCCTCCATCGGCAACATCGCAGCGGCGACGGAGGAAAAGCTTCGGGTGGCGGAATCCCTCGAGTCCACCGCCAACCGGGGCGAGGACGAGATGGAGGAGAGCGTCCTGATGATCAAGAAGGTGGCGGCCTCCGCCTCGGTCATCATGGAGATGATACAGATCATCCAGGACATCGCCGGGCGCACCAACCTCCTGGCCATGAATGCCGCCATCGAGGCCGCCCACGCGGGCGAGTTCGGCAAGGGCTTCGCGGTGGTGGCCGACGAGATTCGCAACCTCGCCGAGTCCAGCGCCGAGAGCGCCCGGCAGATCACCAAGTCCCTCAACGAGGTCGCCGAGTACATCACCGTGGCGGAGAGCGCCTCCGACCGAACCGGGGAGATGTTCTCCCAGATCGTCCGCTCGGTCAAGGATGTGGCGGCCGCCATGTCGGAGATGAAGAACGCCACGTACGAGCTGTCCATAGGGTCCACTCAGATCCTCGACGCCCTGGGGTCCCTGATCTCCACCACCGAGGAAGTCAAGTCCTCCTCCGAAGACATGAACGGAAGGATCGCGGTCATCGGTGACTCCATGGACGAGCTCTCCAAGATCTCCAAGGACACCAAGGTCGGCATGGAGGAGATATCCACGGGAATCGCCGAGATATTCAAGGCCTCGGAGCTCATCGTCAAGGCGGGGAACGACAATAGGGAGAACGTGGCGGAACTGGAACGGCTGGTATCGCGGTTCACCACCTCAGGCGGTAAGGCCTGATGCCGCGGCCCGCGCCATGGGCCGGGCCGAAAAAGGGGTCGCTCCTTGACGGAAGTCCGCCCTGCGGGCGATACTAGGCGAAACGTGTGGGGGTACTAAGCGGTGGCGGGCTACGGTAAACAGCGCATCCTCGGCAGGGTCGTGGTGCTCATCCTTCTCATCCTGGTGCTCGTTCTGGGCGGGGTCGTCTGGTTCGATTACCTCAACGTGCTGGACGCCAAGGCCTATCTGACTCCCCTGTATCGGCTGCTCGGGCTCAGCCCAAGGACTCCTGCCGCACTGACGGCGGAGGGCGACCTTTCCCTGGACGCGGAGCGTCTGGCGGTGCGCCTGGAGGCCCTGGAGCTGCGGAGCCTTGAGCTGGACAAGCGGGAAGAGACCCTTGTCCGCCGGGGCGGCGAGATCGAGCAGATGGCCCAAGAGCTCGAGGAGCGGCAAAAAGCGCTGGACGAGCGGGAGAAATCCTTCAACGTTACGGTGCAACAGTTCGAAAATAGAAGGGTGAACGTCGAGCAGAATGCCCGATACCTGGTAGGCATGCCCCCGGAACGAGCGGTGGGAATCATAGCCGCCATGGACGATCAGGATGCCATCGACGTTTTCCGGATGACCGAAGAGATCGCTCAACGGGAAGGCCGGGCATCCATCGTTTCGTACTGGCTGTCCCTGCTTCCTTCAGAACGTTCTGCCGAGCTGCAGCGAAAAATGGCGGGAAAGCCTAGAACGCTGAACTGAGCCGTCGGTCCTCCGGCTTTCGCCCCTCGGGCGCAGGAGGTACGGGCGGTGTTATCCCCCCAGATACAGTCTCAAGAATCCTCAGGACAGGTTTCGCTGCTCCGGGAAACCCAGGAATCGGCAGGTCTCTTTAAAAAGAAGAGTGCCGCCCGTCCCGGCGGCTTCGCCGCGCTGCTCCAGGGCCTTCTTTCCGCGGGCAAGGCCGGCGCAGCCGAAGGTTCTCCCGGGAGGGCCCTGGCCGGGACCGGCAGGAATCAGGCTGCGGATCCCTCCGGCTCCGGCGGCCTTGAAAATCCCGAGAAGGGAGCGGCGGCTGAGCCTTCCCGTTCCAGGCGCCGCCTTGAGAACGGTTCGGCGGAAACGCGCGCCCGGACGGCCGGAAACGCCGCGGACGCAGGCGGAGCGGCCAAGGGCGGCACGGAGCTGCGGACGGCGGGGGCTGAAGCCGCGATCCTGTCCGAGCTCAAGGCCGCGGTCATCCCGCAGCACTCCGGGACCGCATCCGCTGAGGCAAAGGCAAAGAACGCCCAAGCGGCCGAAGCGGCACAGG
>CAYUPG010000038.1:0-4801 GCA_964446515.1 uncultured Treponema sp. | reverse complement strand
GATCACCCGGCGCCGCACGGTGCCGGATGGCGCGCATCAGGAAATAGCCGCCGCAGCGGCGGGCAGCCAGGCCGTAGCTCCGGGTTCGACCCGCGTCGCCGGAGGAAAGTCCGAGGCCCTGCGCGGCGAGGCCGGGATGGACCCGGATTCCAAGGTTGAGGGCAAGAAGAGGGATAGGCGGAAAGACCGCCTTGAGCTGGAGGTTCACGACCTGCGGACCCGGGGCCAGGAGCACATGGCCCAGGGCCTCGAGGAGGCGAATCAGGAGCCGGCCGGAAAGATTCCCGAGACCGAACTGGTTGTGGAGCTCCGTTCCGAGAACGGCGAAAGAAGGGCGGGCGGCGGCTCGGATGCCGCCGGAAAGGCACCTTCCTTCCAGGATGCCCTGGCCAGGGAAATCCGGGAGGGCGCCGGGGCGGACATCGTGCGCCACGCCTCATTGGTCCTCAAGGACGGGGGGGAGGGCCTTATACGGCTGAACCTTAAGCCCGAGAGCCTCGGGGCGGTTAAGATACGCCTGGAAATGGCCGACAACAAGATAGCGGGCAGCATAGTCGTGGAGAGCGAGGAAGCCCTGAAGGCCTTCGAGAAGGAGATCCGCTCCCTCGAGCAGGCCTTCGTGGACGGAGGCTTCGACGGCGCGAGCCTCGAGTTGTCCGTGGCCGCCGACGGGGCGGGGGACCGGAGAAACCGGGAAGACGGGGGAGGGCCGAAGCCCTTCTATTCCGAACGCCTCGCCGCGGCGGACTACGATGCCGCGGCGGCTGATATCGCGGCGACGGATAGCTATCGATACGGCGGGGCCGAAGCCGCCGTTGATATGTTGGCCTAAGGAGGACGAAATGGAACTTGGCGCCGTCATGAATGCCCAGGATCAGGCGAAGCTCCGCATGCAGGTGGATTCCTTCAACAAATCCATCGAGCAGGGCAAGAAGGCTTCCCAGAATTTGGGAAAGGACGACTTCATCAAGATACTCATCACCCAGCTGACGCACCAGGACCCCACGGCCCCCATGGAGGACAAGGAATTCATCGCCCAGATGGCCCAGTTCTCTTCACTGGAGCAGATGACCAACATGGCCCAGGACTTCAAGCTCCTGGCGAACATGCTGGCCGGGAGCGAGGCGAACTCGGCGCTTGGAAAATCGGTGGAATTGACCGCGGGAGACGCGGTGGTGCAGGGCACGGTCAAGGCGGTAACCCGCGGCGCCGCCCCTGAAATACTGGTCGACGGCACCTACTATGCCTGGGACCAGGTAACGAAGGTTTATGAGGAGTAACGCCATATGATGCGGTCATTGTTCTCCGGCGTAGCCGGACTCCAGAATCATCAGGTGCGCATGGATGTGGTGGGAAACAACATCGCCAACGTCAACACCACGGGCTTCAAGAAAGGCCGGGTCAACTTCCAGGACCTGCTGTACCAGCAGATGTCCGGAGCCGCCCGGCCCACCGAGGAGATCGGCGGCGTCAATCCCAAGGAAGTGGGTCTCGGCATGATGATCGCTTCCATCGACACCATACACACCCAGGGCTCCCTGCAGACCACCGGCGTGGGCACCGACCTGGCCATACAGGGCCAGGGTTTCTTCGTCCTGAAAAACGGCGAAAAGTCCTTCTTTACCCGGGCGGGAGCCTTCGGTCTCGACAACGAGGGCACCCTGGTGAACCCCGCCAACGGCATGCGGGTCCAGGGCTGGATGGCCCGGGATGTCGAGGGGGTGCAGCGCATCGATGTGGCACGGGATGTTGAGGACCTCATCATCCCCGTGGGATCGAAGGATCCCGCCAAGGCTACCGGGAGCGTGAACTTCGCCTGCAACCTGGACAAGCGCACTCCGGAAATTCCCGAGGGCGCGGGTCCCGGCGCGGTGCTCGAGGGCACCTGGGGTACGGACTTCAAGGTCTACGATTCCTTCGGAGAAGAGCACATCCTCAGGGTTGACTTCACCCGTCTTCCCGGAGAGTCAAACCGCTGGCAGGCGACCGTTATCGTGGATCCCGAATCCGAAACGGCCACCAACACCGCCGTGGGAGTGGGAGAGGGAACCACCGAGACCGGCGGCGCCAACACCTTCATCGTGGACTTCTCGAACCTGGGCACCCTCGCGGGTGCGCAGGATGCGGCGGGCAATGCCGCGGCCGCCGAGGGCGACGTCGCCGTGCGGGTGGCCTTCGACGTGCTGGGAGCGACCCCCGGAGAAGACGGGGCTCCTTCCCGGCAGGAAATGACCATAAACCTGGGGCGTATCGGAAGCGTGGTCAACACCATCACCCAGTTCGCCGAACGGAGCTCCACCAAGGCCTTCATGCAGGACGGGTATCCCATGGGCTACCTTGAGAACTTCAAGATAGACCAGAGCGGCATCATCACCGGGGTGTACTCCAACGGGACCAACCGGCTCGTCGGTCAGGTCGCCATGGCGAGCTTCACCAATCCCGGAGGCTTGGAGAAGGCGGGGGAGAACACCTTCGTGGTATCCAACAACTCGGGGATTGCCAACATCACGCCCTCCGGGATCGCGGGGAAGGGCAAGCTCATCGCCGGGGCCCTGGAAATGTCCAACGTGGACCTGGCCGAGCAGTTCACCGACATGATCGTCACCCAGCGCGGCTTCCAGGCGAGCTCCAAGACGATACAGACCTCCGACCAGATGCTTCAGGAGCTCTTAACGCTGAAGCGCTAAGTATGGTAACATAAGAAAAAGCGGCGGCGGCCCCGCGGCGTGATGCCGGGGCCGCCTAAGCGTTCGGAGCGGACCATGATACAGGTTACCCGGCTCGACGGCACGGAATACTTCATAAATCCCCATCAGATCGAGTCCATAGAGAACCATCCGGACACCACGCTCCTCATGCTTTCGGGCAAGCGGGTAGTGGTGAAGGAAGGTCCGCAGCTCTTGATCGAGCGCATCGTCGCGTACCGGCGCCGCATAGGCGGATTCAAGAACGAGGAGTAGGCGGTCATGGATTTAGCGACCCTAATAGGTTTAGTCGGCGCCTTCGTCATGATCATCATGGCAATCCTTACCTCGGGCGGCTCGGTCTTCACCTACCTGCACGTGCCCTCATTCTTCATGACCGTCATCGGGTCCTACCTGGTGCTCTTCGTGAACGTCAGCATGTCCGAGGCCCTGGGAGTCTTCAATATTATGGGCCTGACCATGAAGATTCCCAAGTTCGGCGAGCAGGCCATCATCACCAAGCTCATGGCCTTCTCGGACCGGGCTCGCCGCGAAGGCCTTCTGGCCCTGGAAGAGGAGCTGGAAGACCTGGACGACGAATTCATGAAGAAGGGTCTGCGCCTGGTGGTGGACGGAACCGACGCGGAGATCATCCGCACCCTCATGGAGACCGAGCTCAACCAGATGCAGGATCGCCACGCCGCCAAGATCAACGTCGTGGACCAGTGGTCCAAGCTGGCCCCCGGCATGGGTATGTTGGGCACCGTCTCGGGCCTCATAGCGATGATGAAGAACCTCGAGGACAAGAGCCAGATCGGCCCCAACATGGCCGTCGCCCTCATCACCACCTTCTACGGCGCCATCATGGCCAACGTCATCCTCATCCCCATGATGGGCAAGCTCAAGATCCAAGACGCCACGGAGACCAAGGTCAAGGAGATGATCATAGAGGGCGTGCTTTCCATTCAGGCGGGGGACAATCCCCGCATCCTGGCCCTCAAGCTGCTTTCCTTCCTTACCCCCGGGGACCGGAAGGCCGTGGAAGCGGAAATACTCAAGGATTAAGGGATGGCCAAGAAGAAGCAAGAGTGCCCGACCGGTGCGCCGGAATGGATGGTCACCTACTCGGACATGGTGACCCTGCTGCTGTGCTTCTTCGCCGCCCTATTCAACGTCTCCGAGGTCGACGAGATCCAGCTGCAGCAGATGATCTCTTCCCTCAACAACATCGGCATGGGGGCCTCCGAAGGCGGGGCGACCCTGACCTCCGGGCGCAACGCGGACCTGGGCAACACCATCATGTCCCTTCCCTCCATGGAGCGGGGAAGATCCATGTCGACCGCAAAGAAAAAGGCGACGAGCCTGTTCTCCCCGGAGATCAAATCCAACAAGGTGCGGGTTTCTTCGGACGAGCGCGGCCTCGTCATCAGCCTGGCTTCCGACGCCTTCTTCGGCCCCGCCAGCGCCCAGGTCAATATCGAAGAAACCAGGGACATACTGCTCAGGCTCGGGGTGCTCCTGTCCTCCGAGGAGGTTGCGGGGAGGAAATTCCGCATCGAGGGACACACCGACTCTATTCCGGTGGACCCCGCGGGTCCCTGGGAATCGAATTGGCAATTATCCGCCGCACGATCCATAAATGTATTGAAATACCTGACCGATATTGGAGTAGAGGAAAAACGTTTCCAGGTGGCGGGTTTTTCCGATACGGTGCCCCTGGCGGACAACTCGACCCCCGAAGGTCGGGCCTACAACCGCCGAGTGGACATCGTCATCCTGGATGACGGTCATCTGTGACCGCGGGCACCTCTAGGAAAAACCGCGGCATTTGCACAGGGGCGGTTTTTCGTATACTATAGTTTCATTCGGAGGTGACGCATCATGGCAGATAACCGTGACGAACTGGACCTGGACGGTTCGGAATCCGCGGGGATAGATACTTCACCCAAAAAAGCTTCTGGTTTGGCGGCCCTGCTGCCCAATCTGCTCAAATTCGTCGCCATAGGCCTCGGCGCCCTCATCTTCATAGTCACCGTTTCGGTCATCACCTACCGCATCCTCAGCGGCTCCGGCAGGTCCCAGACGTAAGGCCGCGCCGGCTCCAGTCCCGCTTCCGG
>CAYUPG010000037.1:14478-15861 GCA_964446515.1 uncultured Treponema sp. | reverse complement strand
AGAATCCTTCCCACTATTTGATCCTCTCCGGTGATCAGCTCTACCGCATGGACTTGCGGGATCTGCTCACCAAGCACAAGGAATCGGGAGCCGCGGTGACCATAGCCTGCACCGCCGTAACCCGGGAGGATGCATCCCAGCTGGGTATCCTCAAGGCCAACAAAAAGAACGAGATTACGGAATTCCTTGAGAAGCCGGGGCCGGTAAAGGACATTTCAGACTTCAAGATCCCCGGAGAGCTCCTTGAAGACCGCAGGACCAAGGGCAAGGATTTCCTGGCTTCCATGGGCATCTACGTCTTCGACGCTGCGGCCATGGAGGAGAGCCTGGCCAACGAGTACACCGATTTCGGCAAGGAGATCATCCCCGCCTCCATCGGCAAGACGAAGGTCAACGCCTATGTCTACGACGGCTATTGGGAAGACATCGGAACCATCAAGAATTTCTACGAAGCGAATCTTGATCTGACCAGCCTGACACCGAAATTCGACTTCTACGACGAGAAGGCTCCGATCTACACCCACATGAGGAACCTGCCTCCCTCCAAGATGAATTTCAGCAACATGAACCAGTCCATTGCGGCAGAAGGGTGTATCATCACCAACGCCTCAATATCCAACTCCATCGTCGGCATCCGGACGATCATCGAATCGGGGGCAAGCCTGAACGGAGTCTACTGCATGGGAGCGGATTATTACGAGTCCGATGAGCAGAGGAAGCAGAATCTGGAGGGACGGCTCCCGGATATCGGCATAGGCAAGGGCTCCATCATAAAGGGAGCGATCATCGACAAGAACGCCCGGATCGGCGAGGGCTGCAGAATCGGGATCGACGACCTTAACCGGGCGGACGGCGATTACGGCCACTACCACATCGTGGACGGCATCATCGTCATACCCAAGAATGCGGTGCTGTACCCGGGAACGGTGATATAGGGCGGCCGCGGAGCCCCCGTCGCCGAACCGGGCGGCCCCAGCCCGGCACTCCCAGCTCCGATCTCGATCAATGAGGTCCGTTTGGAAAAGCCGCCTGCTCCCTCACTCCCCTGCTAAGCCTGCCTGGGAGAAAAAAGATGCCGGGTCGAAGGGGGCGAAGCTTCTGCCGTCGCTGCGGTAGAACTCGCCCCTTGTCCTGTCGAAGCGGTAGTCCTGAACCCAGGCGGCGCCGTTCCGCGCGACCTGATCTACTGCCGAGAGGATGTATTCCAACTCCTGATCGGTCATGGTGGGGTGCAGGGAGAGGCGAACCCAGCCCGGCTTCTCCGAAAGGTCCCCTGCGTCTATGCTGCAGGTGATTCGGTGTGATTTTTCCTTATCCACATGGAGCAGATAGTGGCCGTAGGTTCCCGCGCAGGAGCAGCCGCCGCGAACCTGGATGCCGAAA
>CAYUPG010000037.1:0-14461 GCA_964446515.1 uncultured Treponema sp. | reverse complement strand
CCGGACTGCCAGGTTGTAATGCAGACCCTGGATGTAGAACGAGAGCGCCCCAAGGCGTTCCCTCCTATCCGAGGCGAGAACGTGCAGTCCGGGTACGGTGGACAGTCCCTCGAAAGCGCGCTCCAAGAGCTCCTGTTCGCGCCCGTGCATGCGCTCCGTTCCCATGAGATCCTTGAGCTCCATGGCAAGGGCGGCACGCAGGGCGCCGAGAAAGGCGGGGGTGCCGCCGTCCTCCCGGGACTCGATATCCTGCACGTAGTGGTACTCTCCCCAGCGGTTGGTCCAGGTGACCGTGCCGCCGCCGGGATCGTCGGGAACGGTATTGCGGTACAAGCCCTTGTTGAAGACCAGCACGCCGGGAGATCCGGGCCCGCCGAGAAATTTGTGAGGACTGAAGTAGACGGCGTCCAAGTATCCGTCGGCGTCCCCTGCGGGGTGCATGTCTATGGGATCGTAGGGAGCTGCGGCGGCGAAATCGACGAAGGCCAGGCCTCCCGCACGGTGCATGATGCTCGCCAGATCCCGGTAGGGAGGCCTGATGCCCGTAACGTTCGACCCCGCCGAGAAGGCGCCGATTTTAAGCGGTCGGGAAGCGTAGAGCTCCAGTTGCCGCTCCAGTTCCCCAGGATCCACATCGAGCGCTCCGTCGGGCTCAAGGACGACCACATCGACCATGCATTCGAGCCAGCTGGTGTGGTTGGAATGATGCTCCATGTGGGTCAGGAACACCACCGGCCGCTGCGTATCGGGAAGATCGCACCCGCCCCGCCCGCAGATGCCACGGGCCCGTTCCGGGATCCTGAGGCCGAGGATGCGCTGCAGCTTGTTCACCACCGCGGTCATCCCCGCCCCGGCGGTCAAGACCGCATCGTCCTGCCCCGCGCCCACACGGCGCTTGATGATTGCATGGGCCTCGTGGTAGGCCGCGGTCATTCCGGCTCCGAGGGCGCTGGACTCGGAGTGGGTGTTGGCGACGAAGGGATAGGCGACGCTGCGCATACGGTCCTCGATGGGACCGTATAGCCTGCCGGAGGCTATCCAGTCCGCGTAGACCAAGGGCACCGTCCCGGCGGGACCGGGCAGTCTTTCATCGATGCCGACGATTCGGCTCCGGAAGGGCTGAAAGAAACGCTCTAGATCACCGGCCATGGGACAGCATGCTCCTTGCCTCTTGGGCCACTATGGCCAGGCCGTCGCTCACCTGGGACCCCGCGGCGGAGTAGTTGATACGAATGCAGCGCCGCGGGTGATCCCAGGCGGCGCAGGAACTGCCGTCGTCGAAGACGCCGAAGGAGAAATACTCCCCCGGAAGAACCAGGACGTTCCGAGCCTTGGCTCTGCGGTACAGTTCCCGGGAATCCATCCGTTCGTCGTCGAACCAAAGCCACAGGAAGATCGCGCCTTCGCTCTCGTGGACCCGCACAGGAAGCCCCTCGAAGGACTCCCGTATGGCCTCCAAGGCGATCCTGCGCTTGTTTTCGTAATAAGGTCGGACCACCTCGGCGCTCAGGCGGAGAATTTCACCCGACGAGATGAGGGGCTCCACAATCGCCTGTCCCATAGTTCCGGTCGCGAGGGCGGCGACGGCATTCACCGATGAGAGGGAGCGGACTACTGAGGCGTCGGCCACCACGATGCCCGTCCTGGTCGAGGGGAGGCCTATCTTCGAGAGGCTCATGGATAGTATGGTCCCCCTATCCCAATAGGGTTCGGCGTCCGTGAATACGATGCCGGGGAAGGGAAGTCCATAGGCGTTGTCGACGATCAGCGGTACGCCGTATCGATTGGAGAGCTCGGAGAGGCTGCGGACTTCGGCGTCGGTCAGCACGTTTCCCGTAGGATTAGTCGGACGGGAGACGCAGATACCCCCGATGCCCTCCCCTTCCCGCTTCAACACCGATTCTATCTTGTCCAGATCAACAAAGTACTTGAATCCATGCTCCCCCCGGAGCTCCATACGGGGCTTCACCGAAAGGAAGGACTGGTCGCTGAGAGCCTGGTCCGCATAGCCGACGTACTCGGGCATGAGAGGAAATAGAATACGTCGGACACGGCCCGTCGAATCGGCCCCCGAGAGAAGATTCAAGATATAGAAGACGGCGACTTGGCTGCCGTTGGTGACGCACACATTCTCGCTCCCCACATCCCAACCGTATTCGGACCGGAACAGGGAAGCCAGAGCGGCCCTGAAGGAAGCCATGCCGTCGGCGGAATCATAGGCTCCAATCAAGCGTCCGAAGCCGGCCTCGTCGGAGAGGATGTCGGCCATTCTGCCGCGCCAGAGCGTTTCCATCTCGGGAATGCGGGCGGGATTGCCGCCTCCGAGCATGCGCAGGGGCTCGGAATCTACGGCGCCGGTTCCTGCCGATGCGAGGGCAAGGTCCTCCATCAGCTCCAGTATGCCGGTCTTGCGGGTAAATTTTTCGCCGAAGGACGAGAGCCTCATTCCGTCCGCTCCGCAGCTACGGGGTTGCGGAGCACGCCGATGCCCTCAATTTCGACCTCCACCGTATCCCCCGGCAGTATGGGCCCGACCCCGCTGGGGGTGCCGGTGGCGATCAGGTCCCCTTCCTCCAAGGTCATGTTCCGGGAAATGAAGGAGATCAGAACGGCGACCGAAAAGATCATGTCGGCGGTGGAAGCGGACTGCCTGGCCACGCCGTTGACCCTGGAAGCTATCCTAAGTCCCTGGGGATCGGGGATAGCGGAGGCGGGTACCACCACCGGGCCGACGGGACCGAAGGTATCGAAGGACTTTCCCCTGAACCACCCGGAAGCATCCATCTTCTGGATGTTGCGCTGGCTCACGTCGTTGAAGCAGGTGTAGCCGAGCACGTAGTCCAAGGCGTTCTCTACCGACACATTCTTGCAGCGTCGGGAAATGATCACCGCCAACTCGGCCTCGTGATCGACCCGCGGCTCGGCGAAGGCGTAGGAAGCCTGGATCGCCGGTATGAGGATGTGCTCTCCGGGGCCGATGAGCACATTGGGAGTCTTCGCGAAGAGCACCGGCTCCGAGGGGACCTCCAGCTGCTTAAGGTCGAACACCTTGCTTTCCGTCACATGCTCGCGATAGTTGAGTCCCACGGCCACTATCTTCGTGGGGTTGATCTCCACCATTCGTTCCGTTCCCGCAAGGGGCAAGCGCACCATACCGTCTCCTCTAATTCCTTCGGATTGCAGGTTCCACTTCAGCTTCCGCCGCCAGTTCCAGACCGGCTCCCGCGCCGCGCTTCTTGGCCGGCGCTTTTGCCCGGATACGGATGGAGCCGTCCAGGCCGTCCGCAACAAAAACGGTTCCCTCGGGATGATCCTGTTCCAAGACCAGCAGGGCCAGGGCATCCTCCAACTCCTTCTGGACGGCTCGGCGCATGGGGCGGGCGCCGTATTTCGGATCCCAACCCCTTTCCACCAACAGGGCTTTTGCGGCGGGCCGTACAGCCAGCTCATACCCCCGCTCCCTGAGCCGGTTCAGAAGCTCCGCCAGTTCGATATCCAATACCGCTTCGACCTGGGCCCTGTCGAGGGAGTGGAACACCACTATGTCGTCCACCCTATTTATGAATTCGGGATTGAAGAGCCTGCGGAGTTCGGAGAGGGCGGCGCTGCGAATCTCCTCAAGACCCATGATGCCCGATTCGGCGTTGAAGCCCAGCCGGGCATCCCGGGAAATTTCCCGCGCCCCGGCGTTGCTGGTCATGATTATGACCGTATTCCGGAAGCTCACGGAATGCCCCAAATTGTCTTTCAGCTCGCCCTCTTCCAACACCTGGAGGAGCAGATTGAAGACGTCGTGGTGGGCCTTTTCGATTTCGTCGAAGAGCACCACCCGGTACGGGTTGCGCCGTATGCGCTCCGTAAGAACGCCCCCTTCCTCGTAGCCCACATAGCCGGGAGGGGCGCCCACCAGGCGCGAAGCGTTGTGCTTTTCCATATAGTCGGACATGTCTATGCGCACCAGGGCCTCTTCGCTGCCGAAGAGGTATTGCGCCAGGCGCTTGGCGAGAAGGGTCTTGCCGACTCCCGTGGGTCCCAGGAAGATGAAGGAACCCTGGGGCCGCTTGGGGGACGAGATGCCGGACCGCGACCTGCGTATGGCGGAAGCGATGCGCACGACCGCGTCGTCCTGTCCCACCACCGCCCTGTGCAGCTCCTCTTCGATCTTGAGGAGCCTGCGGGATTCGCTCTCCTCCAGCCGCGCCAGGGGTATGCCCGTAGACTCCGAAACCACCTGGCGCAGATCCCCTTCGGTGACCATCGCCCGCTCCTCCCGGGAGGCCCGCTCCCAGGATTCCCGTACCGACTCGAGGCGAAGGCGCAGGGCGCGCACCCTATCCCTGACTTCAGCGGCCTTCTCGTAATCCTGGGAGGACACGAGGGCGCTCTTCTCCTCGTTGAGGCTGCGGATCTCCGCCTCCATCTCCGCCAGCTCCGACGGGCGGGTTTCGGTTTCAAGCTTCCGCTTCGCCCCGGCCTCGTCCAGGAGATCAATGGCCTTGTCGGGCATGAAGCGCCCGCCGATGTAACGCTGAGCAAGCTTGGCCGCGGCGGTGATCGCGCCGTCCGAATAGCGGACTCGGTGGTGATCCTCATAGCGGGAACGTATGCCCCGCAGAATCGAAATGGTCTGCTCAAGATCGGGCTCTTCGACCAGCACCGGCTGGAAGCGCCGCTCCAGGGCGGCATCCTTTTCGAAGTGCTTGCGGAACTCCGCCAGGGTAGTCGCCCCGATGCACTGGATTTCCCCGCGGGACAGGGCAGGCTTCAGCATGTTGGAAGCATCTATGGTGCCCTCCGCTCCTCCCGCTCCGATGATGGTATGGATCTCGTCGATGAAGAGTATCACGTTCCCGGCCTGGAATATTTCCTTCATTATCTTCTTAAGCCGTTCTTCGAACTCCCCCCGATACTTGGTGCCGGCGACCACGGAAGCCATATCCAGGGTGAGCACCCGCTTCCCCGCGAGGGCCTCCGGCCCTTCCTCGGAGGCCAGGAGCTGGGCCAAGGCTTCCACCACCGCCGTCTTTCCGACCCCCGGTTCGCCCACGAGGATGGGATTGTTCTTGGTTCGCCGGGCAAGGATCCTGACCACCCTGCCCACCTCGACATCCCGACCCACCACAGGGTCGAGCAGGCCTCGTGAAGCCATAGCGGTAAGGTCGCGGGAAAAATCATCAAGCAAGGGCGTCTTGGACGAGGCGGCACGCTCTTGAGAGCGCCCCTGCGCACGCCCCTGCGAAGGGGCTTGGTCCGCACCGTCGATGCCGCCGTGCAGCATGCCGAAGGGACTTGGGGAAGCGCCGTCCCCTTCCTTCGAAGGGGAAGAGCCGTCTTCCGGATCGCGGGACAAGGAGGTTTCCAGGGCGGTGCGCAGCAGGTCGACCGATACGGTGCGCCGCTGCAGATACCGGTGGGCCGTCGCGTCGATCTCCTTGGCCGCCGCCAAGAGCAGGTGCTCGGTGCCCACGTAATCGTGCCCGAAATTCCTGGCCTCCTCGGCGGCGGACTCGAGCATGGTGCGGGCCCTGCGGGAAGGAGGAATATCGCCGAAGACGAAGCCCGCGGGCTTTCGGGGCAGTTCCCGCTCCAGCTCATGGCGGAACTCAACCATATCGACATGGAGGGATTCCAGGGTCTTGCAGGCGGTGCCCATGCCGTCCTTAAGGATGGCTATCATGATGTGCTCGGGCAGCAGCTGGTCGGAATGGAAGCGCCGCGCTTCGTCCTGAGCGTTGACCGTCAATATCCTCTGCGCCCGTTGCGTCAGTCCTTTGAACACTCGCTTCCCCCATCTATATGGTACTGCGGAAGGGCGCTCCGGACAAGCAGGGCCCGATTTCTTTCGGATAAATCAGGGTCTTCTCCCAATCCCCGTTCACGCGCCCAAAGAGTCAGCTGAGCAGAACCCAGGCTAAGAAGGAGACGATCAAGAACGGCGTAAGGATCGCCCCCCTCCTGGGGATTCTTCTCCCTAGGGGCCCTTCCGAAGACGAGACCCGCGCGTAGGTCCGCCAGGAGCCTTTTGCCCTCATCTTCGGACAACAGGCGGACCGCGGAGAGGACGGCCGCCGCCCGATACGCGGCGTCCTCCAGTTCCAGGCCCTTAGCGGGAAGCAGGCGTTCCCTGGTCCGCCGTTCGCCCTCGGCCAAGCGCCGCAGGGCTGAGCTGAACGCCGCAGCCGCCGCATCCTCATCCATGCCCAGAGGGCAGGGATACCTGAGCTCCACGAAGGGAGATATGGGCTCCGGCTCGTGGGCACCGCCCTCGCCGAGAGTTGCGAAGTGCGGCTCTATCCCCCCGTCCAAAAGGCTCCGTGCAACCCGCTCGAACATATTGGCCGCCACTATGCCCGGAATGAAAAGAAGGGCGGAAAGGCCGAACCCGGTACCCACATGCGCAGGATCGGAAGCCAAGAATCCCAGGTCCGCAGTGCAGGCCCAATCCAGCAGGCCGTCCAGGCGCCGGTCGGCGGCCTTGAGGAACTCCAGTGAAGCATCCTGAGGCATCCCCCCGGAGAAACAGGAAATGCGCAGATGGTCCCTATCGTTGACGGCATACACCGCGCCCCGGGGATCGAAGAGCACGGCGCGGGATGGGTCGAAGGGGTCCCCGGCGCCGCACCAGCGACGCTCCCGCAGTGCGGCGGAGCTTGCGGCGTCGAGGCGCTCGAAAGCATAGAGGCTCAGGTCCGAGTCCTCCGAAAGCAGGGCGGACACGCATGCATCCCTCACTTCCCCAAGCTCCGAGGCGGAGGCTCTGCCGGGGAAAAGACGCCCCCGAATGTTGCGGACGAGCCTGAGACGGGTATAGACCACCACGTCCCGGCCCTCGCCCCCCGCAAGCCAAGCGTAGGCATCGCTAAACATGGCGCGAGCCCTCCTCCTCGAGGCGCCGAAGGGCATCCCTGAGGGAGGCGGCCTCTTCGTAGGCTTCCGCGGCAAGGGCGGCGGCCAGGCGCTCCTGAAGCATCAGCCGTTTCCGTTCCCGCTCCGCGGAGGCCTCGATGCGCAGTGACAAGCGGCCCCGGTGACGGGGGCCCGCAACACCGGGACGGGCATCAAGGAGCATATCGGCGAAGAGCTCCCAGCACTGCGGGCATCCGGCGCTGCGCCGCCGTCTAAGCTCTCCCTGGGAGAGCCCGCACTGGGGACAGACGGAGAGCTCGGAAGCGGGGTCCGTAAGTCCGCGATTCTCAGGATCGGGCAACGCGGCCAGAAGCTTCTCCAAAGTCCCGGCGATATCACCCTCCGGCTTATCGAGGCCGTGGGCCGCCGCGCAGGGAGCGCAGAGCCGGAGCTCCATGAGGCCGCCCTTCGCAGGCTGGTGCACGAACACCGTCGCCTCCCGTTCCTTGCAGATATCGCATCTCATATGCACGACCTCATATCTTGCGGATAATTTCGGTGGGATTGAGCTTTCCCGCCCGTCGGGCAGGAGCCCAGGCGGCAAGCACGGAGCATGCGACGGTTCCGACGCCGATGGCCGCCACGGCGGGCCAGCGCACCACCACCGGGATATTTTCCAGATAGTAGGCCGGATCAAGGATGCGTACGGATTCTCCGGTAAAGGGACGCAGGAGCCATCCCATGAGGCGCTCGAGTCCGCGGATTATTCCGTTGATGCTGCAGCCGATGCCGAGGCCGGCGGCGATGCCTAAGATGGCGCCCAGCAGCCCGGTAAGGAGGGATGCGGAAAGGAACACGGACCGGATGCCCCCAGGACCCAATCCAAAGGATTTGAGTATGGCGATGTCCTTCCGGCGCTCAATCACCAGCATGGAAGTGGCGGAGGACACGTTGACCGCCGCGACGGCCACCACCAGGGCCATGATGAAGAGGAGCATCTGCCGCGTCGATTCGAAGGAAAGGTATTGCGAGCGCTGGAGCTCCATCCAGGTATAGACGCCGAAGCCGCCCCCGAGGCGCTCGGATATGCGACGCGCCGCGGAATCGGAAGCGCGGTAGGGCTCTACGATCTTGGCCATGAGGAAGGACCGGGAAGATTCGGAGGAGAGTATGGCCTCTCCGTCCGCGTAGGGTATGAGGCACCAGAGGGCATCCAGCTCCCGATATCCCGCGGAGACTATGCCCCGAACCGTGAAGGGGGTGATCCTCGGAATGGAGCGTCCGTCCGCCGTGGTTCGGGTGGTCATTATGCGGACGGTGTCGCCCGGGACCGCCCCGATGGTCCGGGCAAGCTCTTCGCCCAGCAGCGCCTCCCGCCTCCCCGAGAGGGCAGCGGAACCGTCCACGACCCGGAGCAGGCCGGCGGTTCCTCCGTCCTTCAGGAAGCCGTCGTCAAGAGCACGGATGGTAGCACCGCTCTTGCCCGACTTCCCCACCAGGATGCCCAGCCCCTGCATCTCCGGCCAAACGCCCCGTATACCCTCCATCGAAGCCAGAGCGGGGGCTTTCGCGGGCAGATCGCCGCCCGGACTACGGTAATCGTAGATCTGCAGGTGTCCGGTCCCCAGCTCGAGGAATCGGTCGGTGATGCCCTGTATCATGCCGTCGGCCACGATGAGGGTCACAAGTATGGGCACCAGGCTCAGGGCGATGCCCGCGGCGGCGCCGCGGAGATAGCGGCCGCCCTCCCTGCCCCTTCCGAGAAGATAGCGCAGGGCGATGAATACGCTCGGCCGGTTCATACGTTTTGACCGCCCGAAAGTATGCCTGCATCCAGCCGGTAGGAATGCCGAGCCCTGGCCGCGACCAATTCATCGTGGGTGACGACTATGAGGGTCTTGTCCCGCTTCTCCGCGCAGCCGTACAGGAGATCGGCCACCAGACCGCTGTTGCGGGGATCCAGGTTCCCGGTAGGCTCGTCGGCGAGGACCAGGTCCGGATCGTTCACCAGGGACCGCGCAACGGCGACGCGCTGACGCTCGCCGCCTGAAAGCTGAGAGGGATAATGGGAGCTCCTGGCCTCCAGCCTGACGTCCGCGATGAGGGAGCGCGCCCGCTCCAGGGCTTCTTTCTTTGAGCATCCGGCGATGTAGGCCGGGAGCATCACGTTTTCCAGGGCGGTGAAGTCCTTCAGCAGAAAGTGGAACTGGAAGATGAAGCCCACGTGGCGGCTGCGGTAGGCGGTCAGCGCCCGTTCGGAAAGCGAGGATATGTCCAAGGAGCCCACGGAGACTGAGCCGGAATCCGCCCGATCTAGGCCGCCGAGTATGTTGAGCAGGGTGCTCTTGCCGCAGCCGCTCTCCCCGCGTATGGCCACGGAGTCGCCGCGCTCCACCGACAGGTCTATGCCGGTGAGGATGGAGAGGGTCTCGGATCCGGAAACATATGACTTGGTCAAGCTGCGTATCACGACGATGGGTTCACTCATACCTAAGGACCTCCGCAGGCCTGATGCGGGACACCCGGGCCGAAGCGAGCCAAGCGGCCAGCACGGCGGAAAGGAGCCCGAAGCAGTAGATCAAAATTGCCTCCCGCGGGATGACCCGGCTCGGAATTTCCTTGATATAGAATACCGCGGGAGAAAAGACTGAAAAGCCCTCTCCCCGGGAAACGGCGGCCCCGGGGAACAGGGATGCGGCGGCGTCGGCCAGAGATATCGCTCCGTTCACCAGAACCTCCAGAAGGCTGAAAAATCCGCCGATGTTGCGGGCGATGAGCAGCCCCGGCAGCAGCCCCGCCGTCGCTCCGAGGAAGCCGATTATGAGCCCGTCCAGGGCAAATATCAGCCGGATCGAGAGATCGGAGGCCCCGACGGCCCGCAGGAGCCCAATCTCTTCTCTCCGTTCCAGCACCGTGCGGCGCTGGGCCTGGAAAATGTTGAGTCCCACCACAACGAAGATCAGGGCGACCAGGAAGAACATGAGCAGCTTTTCCGTCCTCAGGGCGCCGAAGAAGGACCGGTTGTAGTCCCGCCATGACCGCACCGTCATGCCCGAAAAGAGGGGTATGGCGACGAGGGTCTTCAGGGCGGGGCCGTCCAGCCACCGGTCCCGCAGCTTGATGCCGTAACTGAAAGAGGCGGTTTCGCCCTGCAGGGAGGCGGCGTCCTCCAAGGAGACGAACGCAAGGCCCGCGTCGTACTCGTAGTAGCCGGACCGGTAGAGGCCGGTGACGGAAAAGAGGGAATTTTCAGGGGCAAGGTCCTCCAAGGGATTTCCGGCCAGAGAAAAGAGGGAAACGCTGTCTCCGGGAACGACCCCCAGCTGCCGGGCCAGCTCGGCTCCCAGAACTATGGCCCCCCGCGCGGACAAATCGAAGGAACCTGCTTCGATCTCAAGTTTTTCCGCCATCCCGGGATCGTTTAGAAGGACATCCGGAGGCAGGGCCCGCACGACGCAGGCCTGCTGGGCCCGCCGCTTTCCCCGAGCCAGGGCCTGGAATTCCGAAAAGGGGGAGGCCGAAGAGATTTGGGGAAGGCTCCTCAGACGGCGAAGCGCCTCCTCGGACGGCGAAGCGCCCCGGGGCAGTTCTATGCGCACATGATACGAGGACAGCTCCAGGATGGTTTCTATGAAACCGAGCTGAAAGCCGTTCATCACCGCGAGGATGACCGTTAGGGCCATAACGCCGACGGCGATGCCCAGTACGGCGAGCAGGGAGGAGGGCGAAGAGCCGCTTCGTTTCCGCCCGGAGAGATAGCGTGCCGCGGTGAAGGGAATCCATCCCATAGCCTGCTTCACCGTAGGACGCTCCCTTCCCGCCCGAGCCGCTCTTCGGAAACCTTGCGTTCCCCCGCCCACCTGGCCCTCAGCACGGGGCGCCCTCCTGCATACAGAAGCTCCACTTCTTCCTCCCCATCCGCCGAGACGGAGCGCTCCAGGACTCCGGCGCGGTAGTTCCTCTCTGAGATGCGCTTCCCGGAGACGTCATAGCCGTATTCGCTGCGGTATTCCACACCGCCCTGGATACGGACGACGGATGCCAGCCTATCGCCGGCCCAGGTGTTCCTGGTCTCGGACACCGTCGCGCCCTCCGCGTCCAGAACCCGCTCCGCAAGCACGCGGCCGCGGGAGTCCGTCTCATAGGAGACTCGCAGGGCTCCCGTTTCCGCTTCCGCCCCTGCGGGAAGGGGCGACAAGTCGGCCCCGGGCCCGAAGCGACCGGAACCCTCCGGCGCGGTTCCCGCCCGGGGAAAGCTCAGGACGGCGAGGGATTCTTGGGAAGCGCCTTCCGAGTAGGCGGTCCGCTCCAGTCGCCGTAGGGCTCCGGACCTATCGTAGAAGTAGCGGTCGATCAAGATCGGCTTTCCGTCCTCGGCCGTCTCGGCTGCGCGCAGGACACCTGCATCGTAGGTATACCGCACCGTCACCGTAGGGGCCGCGGCTCCCTCCCGCCGCTGTTCCTCCAGGAGCATGCCGCCCTCGCCGTAGGCTTCGGAGAAAAAGCGGCCGTCGGCATGGCGGGTTTCGCTGTAGCGCTTCATATCCCGACGGTCGTACAGGACGCTTCGCCTAAAAAGCTCCCGGCCGTCCTGAAAAAGAACGCTCAGCTCGAGGCGGTCGTCCTGGGCGATCAGGGCGCGTACGGAATCCGGCAGTGCGCCGGGATCGCCCCGGTCCACGGATAGGGCATACTCCTCCCTGAGGGCGACGGAACGGGGAAGGGACCGTCCGGGTATGCCTGCGCCGTCCGAGGCGAACCACGACTCGCAGCGCAGGCGCGGGCCCGGTCCAAGCAGAACCAGGGCTGCGGAGGCGGACAAGAGCAGCCTATTCAAGGCCGAGGAACTCCCGCACGTAGCGCCGGGGCTCGAAGGGGACGATATCCCCGTAGGACTCGCCGGTGCAGAGGTAGGCTACAGGGAGGCTGAGGGAAGAGGCCAGGGAGAAGGCGATGCCCCCCTTGGCGCTCGAATCATACTTGGTGAGGATCGCCGCATCCAGGTCCACGGCGTCGTGGAAGGTCTCCGCCTGGGCCAGGGCGTTTCGGCCGGTGGTGGCGTCCAGAACCAGCAGCTTGCGGTAGGCGGCGGAGGAAGCGCGCTGGGCCACAACGCGGTCGATCTTCTTGAGTTCCTCCACCAGGGCGGTCTTGGTGTGCATGCGGCCCGCCGTGTCCGCGATGATGCAGTCTCCCCCGCCCGCGGCGGCTGCCTCGACGGCATCGTACACCACCGCCGCCGGATCGCCCCCGTGCCGGTGGGCGACAACGCGGACGCCCAGGCGGTCCCCGTGGATCTTGAGCTGGTCTATGGCCGCCGCCCTGAAGGTGTCCGCCGCAGCCAGGATAGGGCGCCTGCCCCGGGCCTGGGCGATGCGGGCGAGCTTGGCGGCGCTGGTGGTCTTGCCCACCCCGTTGACGCCCAGCAGGAGCACTATCTGCAGGCCCTCCCCTTCGGGCCGCGGAGCGGACGCCTCCCCTAGACGCTCCGAAAGAAGTTCGGCGAGCAGCTCGATCGCCCGTCCGCGCTCACCGACTCCTTCCTTCGCGCAGCGACGCTGCAGAAGCTCGACCACCTGGAAAGCCTCGGCGGCGCCGAAATCGCCCTCCACCAGACTGTCCGCCAATTCGTCGAAGAATTCGTCCGAGAGGTTCGGACCAAGCCCGATGAGCCGTTTCAAGCGTTCCGCAAAGGCGATCTTTCCCACTATCGTCCATCCTTATCCTTCGGCCTGAGCGCCGGAGTGGACCGGGCTCCGGAAGTATACACGTATCTCCCCAGGCGGTATATCGTTTCCGCGAAAAATGCGCCCGCAAGTATGGAAGTCCCCAGGTACAGAAAATAGGAGCGATAGGCATCCTCCACCACGGCGGGATCTCCCTGATAGCTCAGCGCGTCGATGTAGGTCTTGGAGATGCCGTTGAGAAGAAAGGCCGCCGGAAGTGCAATCCAGAACCGGCCGTATGCTCCGTAGAAACCCATGCGCGCAGCCTCCACCGGTTCATAGTCTTCGCCGTCCGGCGGCCGCAGGGCAAAGACGAGGGATCCGAGCTCCCCTGGGCCGCCTGCTCCGTCGGAGCGCACGACCGCAGCGGCCGAAGCGCCGGAAGAGCTTTGCAGGGAAAAGTGGGCATCACCATGCAGATCAAGGGCAAGGGGCGTCCGGCCGACGTAGCGGCCGTTTTTATAGACCGCCGCAGGCCCCTCGCGGGCGTCGAGTTCGAGGGCCTGCCGCGCCAGGGGCTCCAGGCGCAGGCTCACGAGGACCTCTTCGCCCTCCCCCAGGCCGACCCCGGAGGACCACCGGCGGTACCCTTCCGCATGGGCCTCCACGGATACGGATGCGGGGCTGAGGGTGAGGGGGCCGACCGAGCCCCTGCCCCCGAAGGTTTCTCCCACCGAGATGACCGCGTCGCCAGGTACGGCTTCCACCGAGAGGCGCGAAGGCCGCTCCCCCGCAAGGGCGGCGAAGAGCAGCTCCGCGGCCTCCGCCGTCGCGCGGTCCCTATCCTCCGGGGAGAAGGGAATCACATCCTCAAACACGACGGTCCGGGCGGAGGCGACGTACACCAGAAGCCTGAGAAAGATGCGTCCGTACCGCTCCTCCACGGAGCCGAGAAGTACCCCGTCCGCTTTTTTTTCAAGGCAGAAGGCCCGCTCGCTCCCCGCAGGGGGCGCCGGAGGGAACACCCCGTTGCGGTTCTCCTCGGTCGTTGCGAAGCGGGGCAGCGGCTCGACGCGGTCCGGATTCTCCGTCGCCTCGGCCACGCCCTTCTCAAGGGACGAGATCGCAGTTTCCAGTTTCTTCAGCTCGGCGCGGTATTTCCAGTCCGGGTAGCCCTTGTAGAGCAGGGCATCCCGTTCCGCCCGCTTGTCCGCCAGGGCCTTTCCGGCGGCGCTTCGATTTTCGTACCGAACGGAAGCCTCGTAGGCGGCCAGCTCGGCCGCATCCCTGCGGCGGCGCTGGATGCGGCTGAGGTATGCGTAGAGGGAGCGGGTCAAGGTGTCGGCTATGCCGCGCTTGGAAGGCTCAAGGGACGATGCGTCCAAGACCGTCATGGCCAGCACCCAATCGCCCTTCACCGCGGCCGGGGCTTCGGGAACGTCCCGCGCGCCGAGGGCAAGGGCGGGGACGGCGGCACCGAGGAGGGCCGACAGGATGACGACCGGACTCAAAGGCCGCCGCGCGCCCACGTCTCCCCTCCCCCTAGCCCTCGCGGGACGCGTTCCAAGCGAAGCGGAGATATGATTCGATGAAGGGATCGATGTCTCCATCCATGACCGCCTGGATATTGCCCACCTCGACCTTGGTGCGGGCATCCTTCACCAGCGTATAGGGCTGGAACACGTAGGACCGGATTTGATTTCCCCAGGAAATGTCCTTCTTCTCCTGGGCGAATTTTTGATTCTCCTTGTCCTTCTCCGCCCGGTAATGCTCGTACAGGCGCGCCTTGAGCACGCTCATGGCGGTGGCGCGGTTCTTGATCTGGCTTCGCTCGCTCTGGCAGGCGACGACGATGCCCGTAGGAAGGTGGGTGAGCCGAACGGCGCTGTCCGTCTTGTTGACGTGCTGCCCTCCCGCTCCGCCCGAACGGTAGGTATCCACCCGCAGAT
>CAYUPG010000036.1:0-15993 GCA_964446515.1 uncultured Treponema sp. | reverse complement strand
CTGCAGCAGAGCCTTCGAAGCCGACTCCAGCAGGGTAGCGGTCCGGGCGGTATCCGCGGCCGTCGAGAGCATCGTATCGCCCAAATCGGCGCGGGGAGTATTCTTTCCGTCTTCCATGCTGCCTCCGGGCTAATAAAAACCGCGGATGGACCGCTTAGGCAAGGGGCGGGACGGATTTTCGCTCAGAAGCGGGATCGGATTCCGTAGCGCTCTTCAAGGCGGGCGTAGGTGCCGTCCGAACGCAGGCGCGCCAAGCCCCTGTTCAGGGCTTCGATGATCGCCGGAGCATCCTGGAGGGCTCGGGGGACGGCTATGTGGAGGGAATTAACCTGAAGGGGCGGATCCAGGGCCACGACGGCATCGCGGTGCTCGGGAAAATGAGACTCCAGAGCCTCAAGGATGTTCTCCCGAGGCCCCGCGATGAGGTCCACCCTTCCGCCGACCAGCTTCTGCACATTCCTGAGCGTTGAATCGGAGGGTTCCTTCCGCAGGAAAGAGGCACCGTCGAAGGCGGTCCCGTGGGCCGCACCCCGCACCACCCCGATGGTGTAGGGCTTGAGGTCCTCGAGGGTCCTGTAGGAGATGCCCCGATCCCGGAGGGCGAAGAGGCTGTCGGGAACTTCCGCAACGGCATCGGTGAACAGGAACCAGCTCAGGCGCTCCTCGGTCCGGTACGCGCCGACCAGGAGATCCGCCGAACCGTTCTTTGCCATGGCCAAGGCCCGCGCCCAGGGATACAATGAAAAATCGAGGGTATAGCCGGACTCCGACAGAGCCCGGGCCGTCAGGGCGACGAGGAATCCCGACTCCGGCAGCTGCGGCGCCAGGTAGCGGCCCCAGACTTCGCTCACCCCGACTAGGCGCCGGCCCTGGGCCGAAGCGACGCGGGGGCCCGCCGAGCCCACGAGCAGGACGAGGACCGTCGCCGCGAACCGGAATCTAGGGACTCCCATGGATCACCCTGCGCAGATCCTCCGCGCCCACGGGCTTGCTCATGTAGGCAACATCATGATCCGCGAAGCGGGCCGTAACCCGGTCGGCGTAGTCGTAGGCGCTCATGAAGATGATTTTGGGCTTGCGGTCCCTCAGAATATGTCCGGCCGCCTCTATGCCGTCCATGGGCCCCGCAAGACGTATGTCCATAAACACCAGATCCGGCTCCAGCTCCAGGGCCGAGACGACGGCCGCTTCCCCCGTATCCACGGTGCCCAGCACGGGGATATCCATCCTTTTCAAGAGACCGACCAGATAGAGGCGTATGACCACTTCATCTTCGACTATCAGCACTCCCTTCATGCATGCTCTCCTTTTTAAAAACCGTCATTTCGACCATCGCCTCGGTTCCGGAGGGATTGCCCGGCCGCAAGGTCAAACGGCCCCGCAGTCCGGCCATCATTCCCTTCAGCACCTGCATTCCCGTGGCGTCCCGGACTCCCTCGGGAGGCAGTCCGACGCCGTCGTCCGCAACGAGGATGCGCAGGACCTCTTCTTCCCGGAAGACGCTCAGCAGGACATTGCCGCCTGAGGATTCCGGAAAGGCGTGGCGGAGCGCATTGGAAAGGAGCTCCGTCACCACGAGGCCGCAGGATTGGGCCGTCTCGATATCCAAGACCACGTCCTCTATCTCGCAGCGCAGCTCGACGGCGGCGGCGCCTCGAATGCCGGCGGCCACATCCTCCAGATAGGGCTTCAAGGGTATGCGCCGCAGGTCCTCCGTCCTCAGAAGGTGCTGGTGCAGGGCGCTTAGGGCGTGGATGCGGGCCTGCATGGCCCCGATCATCCCTTCCACGGCGGGATCCGCAAAGCGGTGCAGCTGGAGGTCAAGGAGTCCGTATATGATGCTGAGGTTGTTCTTCACCCGGTGGCTCAGCTCATCGATCAGGATCGCCTTCTCCTCCATGCGGTCTTCAAGGCGGGATACCATGCCGCGTACGGAGGACTCCAGGAGCACCAGCTCGTTCCGCACGGCGGGATCGCCCGGCACCGCGGTTTCGGACTTCCGGGCCCCGTTCCCGCGGGAGAAAACCGAAAGGGCATAGGCATTCACCGCAAGGAGGGGTTTCAGAACGGCTTTCCAGAGCAGCAGGTACAGAGCCAGGGACAGCGCGGTCTCCAGCGCCGCGAGCATGAGGGCGAAACCCGCCATATCGGCGACGAACTCCCTCAGTATGCGCTCATCCGTTCCCCGGACGGCGAGTCCGGCCAAAAGAGCTTCCCCGTAGTAGACGGAACCGAAACGCGCCAAGCCCGGACGCGGCGGCGTGGATAATCCGGTATCGTCACCCAGGGCTATGGCCGGGAAAAGCCCGTCCGTACTATCCACCCGGATATACCGCAAGTCCCGATCCTCCAGGGTACGCTCCAAGAGGCTCCGGGCGGAATCCAGATCAAGATTCCACAGGGGAGCCGAAAGGGCGGAACTTAGCTGGCGAATGGTCCATTCCAGCTTGACGTCCAGGGCTTCGTATCCCGATCGGACGCGGAGGAAGGAAAAGGCGCAGAAGCTTCCGAGCATAACCAGGGAAGTGACGGCCGCGAGACGGACAATAACCAGATGGACTAGAGACCGAGTATTCTTCACTACCGTTAATCATATCCCGCCGAATTTGCCCGTCAAGGAAGGATGACCGTATATTACACCTATGAAACGAACCGTGACCCTCTCAATCCTGGCGCTGCTGCTCTCAGCCTCCTGCATGGGGCGGGGCGCCGCTGCGGAATCTTCCGGTGCGGCCCGGCCGTCGCCCCGGCCGATACGGTACCAAGAATTGGCCGATCTGCTCGCCTCCGGGAAAGCGGAGGGGTCGCAGGCGCCGCTCCTGGTGGATGTGCGGACCGCGGGCGAGTATGGTTCCGGCCATATTCCGGGGGCCGTCCTCTTCCCCTACGACGAGATACCCGCGAGGGCGGAGGAATTCCGAGCCCTCGCGAAGAGCATGGCGCGGCCCATCGTGGTCTACTGCCGCACCGGACGGCGTTCCGCCCTGGCGGCCCGGAGCCTCGCGGATTTGGGCTTCACGGACATCGCCGACTTCGGCGGCATCGACGCCTGGCGGGGCACGCTGGAGTAGGCTATACTTTCCGCATGGATGTCGGCCTTTCACCCAGGGAGAAGGACGGTCTTCTCTCCGATGCCCGGGAGTCCATAGCCTCCCGCCTTGAGAGCCGTGCGGGCCGCTTCGTCGACCATGCGCCCTCGGAGGCGTTGAACCGTCCCTGCGGCGCCTTCGTGACCCTCCACCGGGGGACGGCCCTGCGGGGCTGCATAGGACGGATGAGCGCCCCGCCGCCCCTCTGGGAAACCGTGCGGGCCATGGCCCGGAGCGCCGCCTTCGAGGACCCCCGCTTTCCGCCCCTAGCCCGGGACGAACTGGATTCCTGCCGCATCGAGATTTCCGTGCTGTCCCCCATGGCGCCCTGCGTTGACCCCCGTTCGGTGGAGATCGGCCGCCACGGCCTCTACCTTTCCTCCCGAGGGCGCTCGGGAGTGCTCCTGCCCCAGGTGCCCGTGGAGCAGGGCTGGGGCCTCGAGGAGTTCCTGGACTACATCTGCCGCAAGGCAGGCCTGCCCCCCCGCTCCTACGAGAAGGAGGGCGCTGCCCTCTACACCTTCACCGCCGAGGTGTTCTCCGAGCCGGCCCGCTAGGAGCCCGCGCCGCCTTCGGAAGCCCCGTCTCCGAGACCCCGCTTCTCCGCCACCCCCTCAAGGCGGCGCAGTTTTTCCGCGGCCCGGCCGAAACGCCGTTCATCTCCGTTGAGCACGCCCCGGAGCCTGCGTCGGTGGCGGCGGAAAGAAGTCCCGTACTTGCGGAACGCCAGCTTTCCCAGAAGGTACGCCGCCTCCTCCGCCAAGGAAGAGGCCCTCGCGTCATCCCCCTCCAGGCGCTCAAGGACATCGAGGACGAGGCCCAAGGCTTCGTCGTGGCAGGAGCAGGCGGCGGACTCGAGGCGGCCAACCGTCGCCGCGAGCTCGTCCATGGGAAGGGATGAAAGCCGCTCCGCGCTCAGGAGGGGGCCCCGCAGTCCCCGGAAGTCGTAGGTCAGCGAAAGCTCCCGGGGCCGAAGCAGCGCCGCGCACCGGTCGGGGTGGAAGCGGCGGCCGCAGAGGGCCTCCGCCCTGGCCAGCAGGTCCCGGCGGGCAAGCTGCTCCACCACCGCCCCCAGGTCCGCCCCCTTCCCCCGCACCCCGCCGCGGTCCAGGACGAAGAGGAACTCCCGGGTGCGCTCGAGGCGACGGGCGCTCTGCTTGCCGCCCCTGTAGGCCGTATAGGGGGTGGTCTCCACCCGGAGCGTCCCGTGCCGGGAGAGGAGCTCCGCAAGCTCTTCCTGGGACAGCATGCCCCCGTCGTTGTAGGAGAGGAGGACGAAACGGACGTCCAAGGATGAAAGGAGCGACTCGAAGGCGGAACGGGCGCGGGGCCTGCTGCAGTAGTCCGAACGGGTTTCCACCCAATCCGGCCGTATCCCCGACCTGTTGGCGAGGTAGCCCCTCTCGTCGTGGTCCTCGGGAACCGGCGGCTTGTCCCACTTGGCGACCGTAGTTAGAAGATGGTAGTTGGACCCGTACTGGTGCTGGTTGTAGGGGGGATCCAGGTAGGCGATGTCGGCCGTGCGGGAAGCGCAGAAGGCCGCGGCGTCCATGCGGCAGGCCCGGCCGGGGGGGCCGAAGACCAGGGCGGGGGGAGCTATCCGTATGGGGGCGAGGATGCGGCCCAGGGCATCGGCGCCGTGGCCTCCGAAGCCCCGGTGGCAGGCCTTGAAGACCCCGGAGGTGTTGGTATGGGTGGCGGCCCCGTAGAGCAGGGCATCCGTCAGGGCCGCCTTGGCCGAAAGCTCAGGATAGTCGCCGGCGCCGTCATCCAGAGGGCAACGGGGATAGCGCAGCTCCACGGCCTCCCGCGCACGGTCCAGGTACCTGCCGTTCTCCGCGGTGTAGAACAGGCGCTCCCGCCGCCAGTCCGCCGTCTCCGTACGTTCGGGGGCATAGTGACGGGCGATGTAGGGCTCCGCCCCTTCGGCACCCCGGAAGGCTTCCCGCCAAGCATCCCGGCCCCCCCCCGGGGGAAGGAGCTCCGCCGAAGAGGCGGCATCCTGCCCGGAGGCGAAGGCGTCCAGGGCGGCGAAGGCCCGGGCGGATCCCCCCTCGGGCGCGAAGGCCTCCTCCAGAGCGTCGGGATCGCAGACGATGCGGCAGCGGCCGATGAGGGCCGCGTAGTATTCGAGGTCGTTGGTCTCCACGGCGAAGCCGCGGAGCCTGGCCAGGCGGGAAACGCTTCCGGAACCCGCGAAGGGATCGAGAAAGCGGACCGGCCTCCCCGCGGGGAGCTCGGCCGCGCAGCGCAGGAAGGCATCCCCCAGAAAGGAAAGAAGGCGCCGCTTGTTGCCGATGTACGCGATGAGGCCCTCGGTCAGGTAGGGAACGCGATAGCTGAGGTCCGCCATGGGCAGAGCATACCCTCCCCGGGCAGGCAGGTCAACGCGGAGGGCGTGCTACCGCGTCCCCTTTACCGACAAGCGCTTACGGAGTATCATCCTGCCATGCAGCGTCGTTTTTCCGAATTCTTAAGCCCCGAAACCTCCGCCCGCGCCGGCGTTCTGGATCGCATCGGAGCGGGTGACATTTCCGACCCGCTCATAACCGGCCTAGCCTACGATTCCAGGAAGGTCCAAGCCGGAAACCTCTACTTCGCCCTCCCCGGACTCCATACGGACGGGCGGAAATACATAGGCCAGGCGATTGAGCGCGGCGCGGCCGCGGTGGTGTTCCAGGGCGAGATTCCCGAGTACCATCCGGGAATTGCCTACCTCAAGGTCTCCGATGCCCGTTTCGCCATGTCGCCCCTGGCGGATGCCTTCTACGGATCCCCCTCCCGCTCCCTTTCGGTGATCGGCGTGACGGGAACCGAGGGCAAGAGCACCACGGTATACCTGATCTACCAGCTCCTGATCCTTGCCGGGAAAAAGGCGGGCTTCGTGTCCACCGTCCAGTACCGCACCGCCGACGAGGAAGAATGGAACCCCGAGCACCAAACCACCCCCGAGGCCCCCACCGTGCAGGCCGCCCTGGCTGCCATGCGCGACCACGGCATGGACTACGCCGTGATCGAGTCCAGCTCCCACGGGCTTTCACCCCGGACGAATCGCCTGGGGGATGTGGCCTTCGACGTGGGCGTGATGACCAACGTCACCCACGAGCACCTGGAATTCCACGGGACCTGGGAACAATACCGGGATGACAAGACCAACCTCTTCAGAGCCCTGGACAGGTTTTCCCACGAAAAGGCGCTTCCCTCCGCCGCGCGGGTTGTCGACGGGCGCGGCTCTTCCGTCCGGATACCCTCCTTCGGCGTTGCCAACGCGGACGACCCCAGCGCGGCATACTTCGCCGCCGCCACGGCGCGGAGGACCTACACCTACAGCACCCGGGGGGCCGACGCGGACCTCAGCATTAAGACCCTGGTGAGCAGCGCGGAAGGCAACGAGTACGAAGTCCGGCTGCGCTCCGGGAGCGAGAGCCTCTCTATCCGAGACAAGCTTCCCGGGGCCTTCAACGCAGGCAACGTGCTGGCCGCCATGCTGACGGTCTCCGCCCTGCTCGACCTGCCGCTTGCGGACTTCGTTCCCCTGGTGTCCCGGCTTCGCCCCGTCAGGGGCCGGATGACCGTGGTGGACAAGGGGCAGCCCTTCGAGGTGCTGGTGGACTACGCACACACACCCTCCTCCTTCGAGACCGTGCTTCCGCCCATCAAGAAGCGGATCGAGGACCGGGGCGGCAGGGTCATCAGCCTCTTCGGGTCGGGGGGAGAGCGGGACAGGGAGAAGCGGCCCCGGCAGGGCAGGATAGCCGCGGACTGGACGGACATAGTGGTGCTCTCCGACGAGGACCCCCGGGGCGAGGATCCCGCGGCCCTGCTCGAGGAGATCGCAGCGGGCTGTCCCGAGCGCCGCAGGGAGGAGAACCTGTTCCTGATCCCCGACAGGCCCGCCGCCATCCGCCGGGCCTTCTCCCTCGCCCGGCCGGGGGACGCGGTGCTGCTCTTGGGAAAGGGGCACGAGAATTCCATCATCTACGCCGACAGGACCATCCCCTACGATGAGATAGCCGAGGCCGAAAAGGCCCTTGAAGAAATGGGATACGGGAGAGCCCTATGAAGAAGACCATAGCCCTTGTATACGGCGGACGCTCGGGAGAGCACGAGGTGTCCCTCGTTTCCGCAGCCTCCGTAGCCAGGAACCTGGACGACGGCAAGTACGACATCCTTCTGATGGGCATAGACCGGGACGGCGCCTGGTTCCTGCAGGGGCCGGAGGAGCTCGCGCGCTGCAGGGAGGGAAGCCCCTCCTTGCGCATCGACCGGAACGAGTCGGCGCGCCTTTCGGTGCTCCCCGGGGGCGGCGCGGCGGCCTTTCTCGCGGGCGGCGATCCCCTAGGCCCCGTCCATGCGGTGTTCCCGGTGCTCCACGGCACCTACGGAGAAGACGGAACCATCCAGGGCCTCTTTGAAATGGCAGATCTCCCCTACGTCGGCGCGGGGGTGCTGGGAAGCGCAGTGGGCATGGACAAGGAGGTCGCCAAGGCCCTCTGGATCAACGCCGGTCTGCCCACGGTGCCCTACCTGGCCGCAGGGGCGGTGGAGTGGGCATCCAAGGAAAAGAGAAGCGCCCTGACGGAACGGGCGGAGCGGGATTTCCGGTACCCCCTCTTCGTCAAGCCGGCCTGCGCCGGATCGTCCGTGGGGGCCTCCAAGGCGGAAAGCAGGGAAGAACTGAACGCGGCCGTTGCCGCCGCCCTGGAGTGGGACGACAAGGTCCTGATAGAGCCCTTCCTCCCCGCCCGGGAGATCGAGTGCTCCGTCGCCGGGAACGAGCGGCCCGAAGCCTATACCCCGGGAGAAATAGTCCCGCGCCACGAATTCTACGACTACGAGGCGAAGTACGTCGACCCCGACGGTGCGGCCCTTCTGATACCGGCCGACCTGAGCGAGGGCGAGCTGCGCTCCGTGCGGGAGCTGGCGCTCAAGGCCTACAGGACCGCGGGCCTCTGCGGCCTGGCCAGGGTGGACTTCTTCGTCCGCAAGGATACGGGGGAGCTGCTCCTGAACGAGGTGAACACCATGCCGGGCTTCACCACCATCAGCATGTTCCCCAAGATGTGCGAAGCCTCCGGCCTCGCCTATGGGGCACTGCTGGACAAGCTCATCCTCCTAGCCGAGGAGCGACACGGGCGCAGGAAGGCCCGGTCCTATACGCGTACGGAGAAACGGTAGCGGTGACCCTTCCCTTCTACAAGCTCCACGTGGCGGGAAACGACTTCGTGCTCCTGGACCTGGCGCGAGCCGGAACTTCCGGAGACGATTTCAAGGCCGAGCGCCTCGGGGAGCTGGCCCAGCTGATCCTCGACCGACGCTGCGGCGTCGGGGGCGGCTCGTGCATCTTCGTCAAGGCCGCCGACGGGCGGGTAGAAGCGCGGGTTTTCTTGAACGACGGCTCCGAGACCTCCCACGGCAGGGATTCCCTCCTCTGCGCCGGCCGCTGGGCCCTGGACACCGGCCGAGGCGGGGCCGGAGCGGTGCGGATAATGCGGGCCGGAGAGGAGCATCTGCTGCGGGCTCTGGACTCCAAGCTGTTCTGCATGGAGCTTCCCGCCCCGGAAGCAGAACGCCTGTCCCTCATCGTGGACGGCCGGACGGCCGGAGCCTACGCCATGGAGCTGGGGAACCGCTACAGCGTAGCCGTCGCCTCGGCGGACGGCCCCGGTCCCAAACGGGTGCGCATGGCCCTCATGTCCATGGACGCCCAGGCCACTCCCCTGGTGGTCCGCCCCCAGGGGCCGGAGCTGCTGAGGTTCACGGGCCCCGAAAAGGCCGACCGCCTTGACGCGACCGCCGCCGCGGCCGTGGCCGCCATGGATCAGGGGCTTTTCGGCAGGGAAGGCATCGCGGAGTGGCGAGGCCGGGGCGGCGCGGTGAGCTACGCCGATTTCGGCTCGGGAACCGGACGGAGCACCCTCATAGACCGGGGGCGCTTCTACGTCGAGCGGAGGGGGCTGAAGCTCCTGAGGATCTCCGGCACCGCGGAGTATGCCTTCGAGGGGAATTTCGACCTATAAGGCCGACGCTACAGGCGGGCCTTGACCTGCTCTCCCACCCCGATAAGCCCCGAGAAGTCCAGCGCGACGCCGTCGTCGCCGACGACGGTCCCGGAGAAATCGCCGAAAAAGAGGCGGCGCTTGCGGACATGGAACAGCACCGATAGCTTTTCACGACCCTCGGCCCGGGGCGTAAAGGCTACCCTGAAGCGCTCGTCGTCGCTCGTGAAGCTCCAGGGCTCAAGCCAATCCTTGGGACTGATGCGGAAGGTGACCTGTCCCAGCTTGTGCAGACGTCCGTCGACGAAAAGGGCGTTCTCAGTCCCACCCGTGCCGTCTGCGCTTCCGTAGCCGACGCTGAAGGAGAGTCGCGTACTTCCCGCGGTTCCGCATCCTGCGGCCCAATACCGCACCTCCGCGCCGGGAACGAGGCCCCGGTTCCAATCCAGAACGCCCCAGGCGTCTCCTGCGGAAAAGGCCATCTCCTCAGCGCCGAACTGCATCATCCCTTCGGCTGAGTAGGAGGGCCGGCGGCAGGTATAGCGGAAGGCCTCGGGGTGCTTGCGCCAGGGCATGACCGTGGAGATGGACTCGGAATCCGCCGGGGCCGTCAGCACCACCGCGCCGCGCAGCCCCCGACCCTTGCCGAAACCGGGGGCATCGATCTTGAGGATACGGGATCCGCCTTCCATGGCGACGAAGTCCAAAGCGATGCTCTTCTGCCGTATCTTGACGTTGTCCCCCGAGGACGAGAGATCGAAGGCCCCCAGGGGAAAGGGAACCACGTACTGCTCCGCGGTCCAGCGGCCGGAGCGGAGGTCCGCGGCGCTTACGGATATGTAACCCAGATGGCCGCCGTCCATCACTTCGAAGGAGAGGGCATGGGTCGAGGAAAACACCACGTAGCGGTCCGACTCCACGACCCGGCGCTGGGGTCCCCGGATAGCCCCGCGGTCGTAACCGAACACGGGGCGGCGGGCCCAGCCGCAGTTCAGCGGCCGGCCCTTGCCGTCCAGGATGGGAACGGGATCAACGTATTCCCTGGGGGACATGAATCCTAGCGGAACTCCGATTCCTTAGCCCGCTGCCAGAATTGGCTCCGGCCTATGCCCAAGCCGATTTCGCCGCGCATCTCCAGGACGTCGGTGGCGTACTTCTTTCCGTCCGCGGCGCGGAAGGTGATCTTGCACTTGTAGAGATCTCCCTTGCCGGGATCCACTATGCTTCCCCCGTCCCACTGCCCGGCGCTTCGCTTCTTAAGGCCGTAAATCCAGGGGGTCCCGATGACCCGCATGGTGTTCACCTGACCGGCCACGGGGAAGTCCTTGTAGCTGGGCTTCGCCGCAGTGGCGATGGTGTCGTCGCTCTTGCCGACTATCTTCAGGATTTCACCGTAGAGGGTTCCATTCCTATCATAGATCCGCCAGAAGGCGGTCGCCTTGCCATCCTCGTCTACGCTCTTCCAAAATCCTTCCACCGGATCCGCGGCGAACGCCGCGACCGCAGCAGCCAAGACCATTCCCAGAACCAGAAAACCCTTCTTCGACATGATTCCTCCTTGTGCGATGCCTTGTGCCGCCGCGCTAGGGCGACGGCGGATTGATGACGAGAGCGGTAATCAGGGTGGCGATGCCCAAGCCGAGGGGGATCGCGCCGGTGACCATGAGATCCCGGGAAAGGCCGTACTCTCCCGCGGCGCTGTAGGCAACCCCCGCGCCCTGGAAGGCCGCGCCGAGCAGGGAGAACAGGGCCGAAGCGGCGATGGCCCCGTTTTTAATCCGATTCGCCCGCAGGAAGGGCGTGTAGTTCGGAGGTATGTAGCGTATCTCCACCTCCGCCGGTGCGCCCACGGGCGCCGCGGCGACGGCCAGGCTTTCAAGGGACGGCGTTTCCGGGGGCGGCAGAGGAGTGGAGCCCTTGAAATCATTCTCCGACCAAAAGCGGAAGAGTTCCGCGCCCATGGAGCGCCGCTCGACCAGGGGGACGGCGGATGCGGGATCCAGGGAGGCGACCTCGTTGCCCCGGACCGTCACCGCCGGCGCGGCGCTCAGCGGAGAATCGGGATCGACGGAGGGTATCAGGGCGACTTCGCCGGAGAAGCAGTAGACCCTAAGCACAGAAGCCCCCACGAGGCCTCGATCCTCTCCGGCGCCCTGAGCGACCAGGGAATCGAAGCCGAAATCGGTCCCCCTCACGCCGGCCACGGTGTTGCCCGACCGTATGGTGAAGCTGTCGTCCGCGGCCATCTTGGCGACCTTGGCCCGCACCCGGCCGTAGATGAGTCCCAGGCTGACGGATTCCCCGGCCGCTCCGAAACCCTTGAACTGGAAGGAGCTGTTTTCCGCGATCTTGAGCACCGTTCCCCGGGGAAGCAGCTGCACCTCAAGGAAGGTCCGCGGCGCCGTCTGGATCAGGTCCCCTTCCAGGAGGGCCATGCCGAGGACCTCCGGATCATCAATGGGGAATACGCGTCGCTGCCCGCCGCGGACCAGGACGAAATCCCGTCCCTCGGCGAAGACCAGCTCCCCTTGGGGAGCCTCCTGCGCGGCGGCTCCCAACGCGGAGAGGCCGGCCAAGACCGCTGCGACCATAAGCGCTCGGCAGGATATTCTATGATCCATGATCCTATCATACTACGAAGCCTGCGTCCCGGCAACGGCTCTTCCCTATTTCCCGTTCTCTCCGGGGCGTGTTGAATTCCCCGACCGCACGGAGTATCTTGTAACAAACGTATGGAACAGCTGGCCAATGAAATACGACCCGCCTACGCGGATAGGGCGGTGAACGAAAAGCTATCGGCATTCCAAGTCGAGGCCGGCCGCACCTACTCCCTTCGCTACAACCAGAACGAAGAATTCTTCGTCGAGCTGGACCGGAGCGTCGCGGTTCCGAGTTTTCCCATCCACCACGACGTGCGCCAGACGGTGCCCAGGGCCGACTACTCCAACTCCCTCCGCGATTTCGTCGACCACCTGCTCCCGGCGGCCCCCAACTTCTTCTCCGATCTGACCTATTTTTTCGACCCCGCGGAAATTCAGAAGCCCTGCTTCTACCGCCTCTACCGCATCCAGGACAGCTACTACCTTTACCTGCTCAGGATCAATCTTCAGTTCCGCCCCCTGGAGGCGGAGCTCCTTGAGCGGGGGAGCAACGACGTCACCGCCGCCTTCGGCACCCGTAGACTCTATCTTGAAAGCGACGTCATACCCCTGGCCTCGGTCATCACCGAGCTGGGGCGCGTGGTCGCCTTTACGATCAAGCAGCTGGTATCCCAGACCTGGATAGGCGAGACGGGGAAGGGCTATCTCGTGCGGGGCATCTGGATGGACATGGAGCTCACCAAGTTCTTCACCAAGCTCTTCCTGCCCGCGGGCAAGCGCGCCTATCCCTTCTATCCCTTCACCTGCAAGTACAAGACCATCTGCATGACCGTGCCGGATCCGACGCCGGAGAAGCGCAGGACCCAGCTGCCCCTGCTGCACGCCGCCCTCTCGTCCCTGGAACCGGAAATGGAGCGCATCCAGAGCGCGCTGAAGAGCGAAACATTCTCGGAGCAGCTCCCCATCTTCAAGGAATTGAAGGCCAAGGTGCCGGAAGGCCTGGAAAAGCCCTGGACCAAGGTGGCCGTTACGCCCTATCTTAACGACAACGATCAGAAGGAGTTCCTCGTTGAGTTCTGAATACGGCGGCATGCGTGCCCTGGTCATGGGCCTTGGCCTCAACGGCGGCGGCTTGGAGTCCGCCCGCTTCCTCGCCTCCCGGGGCGCGGATGTCACGGTGACGGATCTTAGGGACGAAAAAGTCTTGGCGCCCTCCATCGAGAAGCTTTCGGGCCTGCCCGTGCGCTACGTGCTGGGGCGGCACGAGATGGAGGATTTCGCCCGGGCGGACCTGGTGGTCAAGAACCCTGCGGTACGCCCCGACTCCCCCTACCTCGCAGCAAGCCGCAGGGTGGAAACCGACATTTCGCTGTTCCTTGCCGCCTGTCCTTCCCGGATCTGCGCAGTCACGGGCTCCAAGGGCAAATCCGGCACTTCCAGCGCCCTGCATTGGGCCCTTTCCGCCCTGCGGGAACGCCCGCCGCTCGCCGGAGCGCGCGTTCCCGGCAAGGCCTACCTCGGGGGCAACATCACCGTGAGTCCCCTCACCTTCCTCGACGCTCTGCGGGCCGAGGACGATGTGGTGCTGGAGCTTTCCAGCTGGCAGCTGGGGGACCTGGCCGGCCGGCTCCATCCCGACGGAGGCACGGACGCCCTGGGGCGCAGACGCGCGTTGCTCAAGCCCCGGGTCGCCGTCATCACCTCCATCATGCGGGACCACCTGGACCGCTACGGCACCATGGAAGCCTATGTGGCGGACAAGAAGATCATCTATTCCGGGCAGGATCCCAACGACGCCACGGTCTCGGGCTGCGACGACTGGGGCGATACCTTCGCCCGGGAAACCCGGGCCAGAGCCCTGCGCTTCTCCGCCGAACCCCTTGGGGAGGGAATGCCGGGAGCCTGGCTCGAAGGACCCGAGGGCAGGGGACTCGCCCGCCTGGACTCGGGAGCCGTAGTCGAGATAGTGCCGCCGCATCCCGCCGTTCCGGGCCGGCACCAGAAAATGAACCTCCTTGCCGCGGGCCTTGCCCTTCTGGACCTGGGCCTGCCGGCCGATCCCATCAGGGAAGCCCTGGGCTCCTATCCCGGCATAGAGCACCGCCTGGAATTCTTCCACGAGAGCCGGGGGGTCCGCTACTACAACGATACCGCGGCGACTATTCCCGAGGCCGCGGCCGCGGCGGTCCGAGCCTTCGGCGCGCCGACGGTGCTGGTCACCGGGGGGACCGACAAGGCCCTGGACTTCTCGCCCCTGGGGGAGGCCGCGGCGGAAGCCAAGGCGGTCGTCCTGCTGGCGGGCAGCGGCACGGCCAAGCTCGCGCCCCTGCTCGACCGCGCGGGAATCCCCTACCGCGGCCCCTACGACGACCTGGACGCGGCGACGCGGGCTGCGGCGGAGGCCGCAGGGCCGGGGGATGCGGTGGTGCTGTCTCCGGGCTGCGCTTCCTTCGGCATGTTCCTCAACGAGTTCGACCGGGGCCGCAAGTGGAAGGACTCGGTCCGCAGGCTCTCCTAGGGCGCCGCCGTGGACCTGGAGCTCCTGCGGGAACGGGCCCGCATCTTCCGCGGCATACGCCGCTTCTTCGACGCGAGGGACTATCTGGAGGTGGATACCCCGGTTCTGGCGCCGAACCTCATACCCGAAACCTGCCTCGAGGTGTTCCGGACGGAGTACCTGGCGCCGAAGCTCTCCCGGAGGGAGCCTGCTCCCTACTGGCTCGTCCCCTCGCCGGAGCTCTGGATGAAGCGACTCCTGGCGGACCACCGCACGAGCCTCTACCAGATCTGCCGCTGCTTCCGCAACGGCGAGTCCACGGGGCGGCTCCACAGCCCCGAGTTCACCATGCTGGAGTACTACACCGTCGGGGCGGACTACCGGGATTCCCTGGCCCTCACGGAAGACCTGTTCCGTGCCCTGCTGCCCCCCGACGCCCCGGACGACCTGAAGCCTCCCTTCCTGGTGCTGGACATGGACGACGCCTTCCGCCGCTACGCGGGCTTCGGACTCTACGAGGTCGCCGCGAAGGGTGCCGCGGCCCTCGAGGCGGAGGCGCGGCGCCTCGGACTTGAAAACTGCGGTGGACTCGGCATCGCCGACCTGTACAACCTCATCTTCGTCCACGCGGTGGAGCCCGCCCTTCCGGCGGAACGGCCGGTGGTCCTCATGGATTACCCGGCCTTCGTCCCCTGCCTGGCCAAGGACCGCTCCGACGGCGCGGCGAAGGAACGGTGGGAGCTCTACGTCCGCGGCATCGAGCTGGCCAACTGCTACACAGAGGAGGGGGATGCCGAAAAGGTCCGCGCCTACTTCCGCGCCGAATCGGCGGAGAAGGAAAGGAGCGCCCTGGTGCCCCACGGCGTCGACGCCGATTACTGGAAAACCTTCCTTCCCCGCCGGGACTCGACGGGAACGGCGCAGCCCTTTCCGCGCTGCTCCGGCGTCGCCATGGGCCTTGACCGACTGGTGATGGCCCTGGTCGGACGGTCGAGCATCGACTCGGTGCTGCCCTTCCCCATGGGCTAGGACTTCGGACCCTTCAAGGCGTCCAGGTATTCCAGGCCGGTCGGACCGGCCGAAGGGTGGTAGGTTCCGGCGAAGATGCGGCCGATGACCATGGCGGCGGCGCCCCGCACCGCGGGCTTCTCTTCCGTATCGGCGAAGCGGAGGGCTATGGTCCGCGGAAGCTCCCTCCGGTACAGCCATAGGGACGCCAGGGACGCCTCCAGGGCTTCGGAAAGCTCGCCCTTGTACGCCTCTATGCCCCCTCCTATCCGTATCTCCTTAAGATCCAAGAAGTTGGCGATAAAGCCCACGTTCCGGGCAAGATCGCGGACGAAGCGGGCGCGGCGGAGGGGATCGGATTTGATGCGCAGGTAGTAGGAGGGGCTGCGCCGGCCGAATTGGCCGGACACGGCGGGATCCGCGACGGCGCTGCGGAACTCCCCTGCGGCGAAGCGGCTCCCGTACTGGACCCTCCCGTCCAGCACCACCGCGGTGCCCAAGCCCACGCGCAGATACCGGTCGGGACGACGGCCGTCCTCGGGCAGCTCGCAAAAAAGGTAGAGAAAATCCCGCTGCGCGGGGGGATCGGAGAAGGCGAGGGCATCGTAGCAGCAGCACTTGGCGTCGTTGTCCAGAATCACCGGAAGGCCCAGCCGACGCTCCAATTTCCCCCGCAGGGGCACGGGGCCGGATCGGGCCCCCAAACCCCGGCTGAACAGGAGGGTCCCCGCCGACGCATCCACCAGGCCGGTGAGGGCCGCCCCCACGCCCAGAACAGGAAGCCCCAGGCGCAGCGCCTC
>CAYUPG010000035.1:5003-16040 GCA_964446515.1 uncultured Treponema sp. | reverse complement strand
AAGATCGCAGACCCGTTTGATCGGGAGTTCCAGGTCCGCAAGCAGATCCTTGGCCCGCTCCAGGCGCTTGGAGCAGAGATAGTCCGTAAAGGTGCACCCCGCCGCGGCGCGGAAGATCCTGCTGAAATGGAAGCGGCTCATGCCGGCCACCGCCGCCGCCTCGTCCAGGGATACGGCGGCGCAGCGGTTCTCGTCTATGTAGGCCATGGCGGCCTCCACGGCCGAGCGGTGGGGGTCCGAGCGGAGGGCCGCGCATTCCCGCGCGAAGTCCGCGGCGGCTACGGTCAAGGCGGCGGAGACCTCCTGGGCGTCCCGGGCCCGGCTCAAACTTTCCGAAGCCCCCTCGGCGGACTGGAGCTTCCTGCCGAACTGGGAGAAAAAGAAGCGCTCCGCCGCATCCACTATCCGCCGGGCGAGGCGGCGGGCCTCCGGCAGATCGCTTCCGCCGCCGGAGGCGGCGAAGGCCCTCCGGGCCCGCTCCGCCGCCTCCGGCGCAGACCCGGACCGCACGGCGTCCAGGAACAGGCGCTCCGCGTCCCGGAACGCCAGGGGAGCCGCAGGCCCGGCGGGGTCCGCGCCCCCCGCCTCCCGGAGGGCCTCCAGGGCCCGGTCCACGGCGTCGTTGAAGGAGGCCTGGGACACGGGCTTAAGAACGAAGTCGTCCGCCCTGACCTTGAAGGCGTCCCGGGCGTAATCCAGTTCCGGGAAGGCCGTAAGGAACACGATGCGGGCCCGCCGGTCGAACTCCCTGATGGCCCGGGCGCACTCCATCCCGTCCATGCCGGGCATGCGTATGTCCAGGGCGATCACGTCCGGACGGAATATGCGCGCCGTATCCGCCGCCTCCCGGCCGTTGGACGCCTCCTCGATGCCGCAGAAGTCTCCCCGGGCCTCGGCGTAGAGCCGCAGCACCGCCCGTTCGTCCCCCTCGTCGTCGGCGATGAGGAGGCGGAAGGCCGCGCTCATCCGGCCGCCGCCCCGAAACGGCGGCGCAGGAATATCTCCACCATAGTCCCCCCTCCCTCCGCCGCCCGAATGGAAAAGCAGCGTCCGTCTCCGGTAAAGAGCCGCAGCCGCTCCCGGACGTTCGAGATGCCGATGGAGGAGAGGTGGCCGGCGGCCGCCAGCTCCTTATTGCCCCGTATCGCCCGTATCCGCTCCGCGTCCATGCCGATTCCGTCGTCCGCCACGGTCACGGCCACGGTCCCGCCCCGCCGCTCGGCTCCGACCAGTATGGTCCCGCCCTCCTCTTTGGGCTCGAGCCCGTGTATGAAGGCGTTCTCCACCAGGGGCTGGAGGGTGAAGGCCGGCATGGGAACCGCCGCCGGATCCTCCACCCGGCAGTCTATCTCCACGGCGATGCGGCCGCCGAAGCGCCGGCTCTGGATGAAGGCGTAGCGCCGCACGATCTCCAGCTCCGCCGCCAGGTTCGACTCCCCGCTTCCCAAATCCAGCCCGTAGCGCAGGAGGGACGCCAGGGCATCCACCAAGTCCGGCACGTTCGCGCCTCCCCGCAGGGTAACGTCGTGGGAGATTGACCCGAGGGTATTGAAGATGAAGTGGGGATTGATGCGCGCCTGGAGGGCCTGGAATTCCGATTCCCGCAGGAGTTTCGCGTTCCGCTCGTTCCTGAGTATCTCCTGGTGCAGCTTGCGCTCCATGGCCGCGCGGTCGTGCAGGTCCTGGACCAGGCCGCGGATCTTGGCGTTCATCGCCTCGAAGGCGGCGGAGAGGGTACCCCCCTCGTCCGCTCCGGCGACCCGCACCGGCTCCGCCGCCTGGTCGCCCCCGGCCATGCGCTGGGCCGCGGCGGACAGACGATGGAGGGGAGAGCTGAGGCGGTCGGAAACGACCGCCGCGAAGACCACGCAGAAGAGGGCGCAGCACGCCAGCAGGACCACCGCAGCGACGCGGGCGACCCCCGCGCGCTCCAGGCGCACGCCGTAGGATCGGGTGCCCTCCACCAGCACCCGGTCCATGAGGAGGGAGACGTAGCCGTCCAGGTAGCGGACGATGCGCTGGGATCGGTAGTAGGCCGCGTAGGGGTCCTCGTACCCCGCGATGCGGCCCCGGATAGCCGCGTGGGCCTCATCGTACCAGGATTCGAAGGTGTTGCGTATGGAATGGAGCAGGAACACCGCCTCGGTGTCCCGGGTACGGCCTTCCGCCGTGCCCAGGGCCGCGACGAAGCGGTCGACGCTCTCGTTGTAGGCGTTGAGGTCCGAGAAGGCCCCCCGCTCCAGGAAGACCGCCAGGAGCCGGGCGCTCTCGTCGGAGGAGAGGCGAAGGCGGTTCACCGCCGCCCAGGCGTCCACATCCTCCGCGAAGGATTCCACAGCTCGGTAGTTCGCCCGGATGAGGCTCACGCTCAGCAGGAAGGGCACGGCGAAGGAGGAGAGGGCGAGGGCGAGTATCTTGGCCTTGACCGGGGAATCCGCCCACAGCCGGAGCAGGGTCCGCCTCAACGCAGCCCCCTTGCGGCGAGCTCCGATCGGGCGCGCTCCTCGGCGAAGGCCAGGAAGTCCCCGTGCAGGACGGCGGAATCGGAGGCCGCTCGGCGTATGATCCGCTGATCCGCGGCGGCGAGCTTTGCGAAGGTGGGACGGCCCGCCACCACCAGCTCCAGCACCCGGGACTCCTCGAGCGGCTCCGCCCGCAGCTCCTCAAGCAGCCGCTGCGAGGCCGCGGTGACCAGGGTCGTCAGGAAGGCCTCCGCGAAGCCCTCCTCCAGGGAAGCCCTGAAGTCCCCCAGGGCCAGTGTCACCGGCGTCCCGCCCTCCCCCTCCACGAGGCCCACCGCCGCCTTGGACCGCTCCATGCCCACCCGCAGGCCCGCGAAGCCCGCCTGTTCGGTACCGCGGGGCAGGAGCCTGAGCTCGGGGCCGCCGTCGTACCAGGCCAGCAGCACCAGGCGCTCGGAGAGCAGCTCCTCCGCCAGGGCCGCCCCCCCGGCACCTTCCATGAACTCCGCCATGGCGGAGCGGGAGGGGAAGCTTCCCGGCCGGGCCACCCTCGCCGCCGTGGGAGACACCTCCTCCAGGGCCCGTACGGACACCCGGGCCAGATCGATGCCGCCGAAGCGCAGCTGCTCCACCACGGAAGCCTCGTCCCCGAGCTTGCCGGAATCGTAGACCCGCAGCTGCAGGGCCCCGCCCGAGTCGGCGGCGGCCAGCCGCACGAGCTCCCGGCAGGCCTGGACCGAGGGGTGGTCCGGGGCGCGCTCCTCGGCGAAGCGCAGGAAAGCCCGGGGCTCAGCGCCCGAGCCGACGCGGGCGGAAGAGGGAGAGCATGCGGCCGCGATGGGCAGGAGGAGGGCGAGGAGGGCGCATCGGCGTGCCGGTATCCGCATCCGCAAATCCTACACCCGGCGGGGCGGCTTGGCAAGGGAACGGGATGTACCCTACAGCCGAACGCCGGTCATCGGACAAGTTGTGTGGACGGGCGTAGATACCATACAAGTTTCATCACCATTCGGTACTATTTGTATTATTCCATTCAAACATCGGGGCTATACTGCCCTTACCAATCACCACCACTGGAGGAATGTCATGAAGAAAGGGATCATAGCGTGTGTCCTTGCGGCTCTCGCCGTGTCGGCGCTCGTCGCCGAAGGGAAGGCCGACAAAACCGAAACTGCCGCAGTATGGCCCAAGGAGGCGGTCACCGTCATCTGCCCCTGGGCGGTGGGCGGGGTGGCCGACATGGTCAACCGCAAGACCATCATCTACGCCTCCGAGCTGCTCGGAAAGCCGGTCCTGGCCACCAATGAGCTGGGAGCCGGGGGCAACGTGGCCCTGACCAACTACCTGAAGAACCAGCCCAACTCCACGAACCTGATCTTCGGGGCGGAGGGCGCCTTCTCCATCGCCCCCAATGTGGCCGGGAAGGAGGCGATCCAGTTCAAGTACGACGACTTCGTGCCCATCATCAACCTGTACTCCTCCATCTTCGTGATGACCGCCGATGCGAAGCTCGGCATCAGGGACCTGGAGTCCCTCAAGGCCTACGGCCAGGGCAAGAAGCTCAAGGTCGCGGTGAACGGCATCGCAGGTTCGGAGGCCTTCCTGGCCAAGGCGCTCTTCAAGGAGCTGGGCCTGAGCCTCGAGCTGATCAGCTACAACGGCGCGAACCTGGCCCTGGACGCCGCGTCCAAGGGGGAGACCGCCTTCGCCGTCTCCCACCAGTCCCAGGCCAAGGGCAGCGTCGCCGGAGGCATCCTTAATCCCGTGGTGGTCTTCGACAAGAACGGGGTGAACAACGACGTGTTCAAGAACGTCAAGGGCGTGGGAGAGTACGGCTACAGCGCGTACTTCCGCAACCGCTGCTTCATCCTGGCCCGCGCGGGCACCGATCCGGCGGTGGTGGCCAAGGTCCGCAACGCCTACCTCGAGATCCTCAAGAAGCCCGAGATCGTGGAGTTCTACAAGACCTTGATGATCGAAGTCGACCCATTGAGCCTCGAAGAGATCAACAAGCACATCGAGTCGGTGACCGCCATCGTGCTCGCCAACGGCTAGATCCGCTTCCGCCGCAACCATACCGGGCCGGAGGGGACCGCGCCGGGCAACGCTCCGGCCGCGCCGCCCTCGGCCCATCCGTTTTAGGGGGTGCCATGACCGCGTTCACTTCATTCCTCGCCCGCTTCGACGGCCGCGTCGAGGCGCTGGCGGAGCCGCTGCGGGGTAAAACCCTGCGCTACCGGCCGACCCTGGCGGGGGCGGGGCTCTTCTTCGCCCTGTCCGTGGGCATCTTCGTCCTGATGCCCTCCCAGATCAAGATTCTGCCCGATCAGACGATCAATGCCCGGACCTTCCCGACCGTGCTGGCGGCCATCATGCTCGCCGGTTCCCTCTATTTGGGAGCCAAGGAGTTGTACCGCCTCTTCCGCAAGCTGCCTGCGGAGACGGCGGAACTGGACCTGCTGACGGAACTCCGGGCGGCGGTCCTTTTGGGCCTCCTGGTCCTCTTCGCCGTCCTGATGAAGGTCCTGGGCTTCATCCCGAGCGCCGTCGTCTTCTCCCTGCTCATGCTCCGGTACTTCAAGGTGCGCAGCCTCGGCTACCACGCCATAGTCGCCGCCTCGGCGGTCGCCATCGGCGTCGTCTTCCGCTACGTCCTGAACGTGCGGCTTCCCTAGGAGATCCCCATGGACCTATTCCTGCAAGGCTTCGCGAGCCTCCTCGAGCCTTCGAACTTCGTGCTCATGAACCTGGGGCTCCTGCTGGGAATGATCTTCGGAGCCATACCGGGCCTTACGGTCATCCTCTGCATCGTCCTCTTTCTACCCTTCACCTATTCCATGGGACCCATACAATCCTTCATGTTCCTGTTGGGGATCTACTGCGCGGGCAGCTACGGAGGATCCATCTCCGCTATCCTCATCAGAACCCCCGGAACGCCCCACGCCGCGGCCACCATGATGGACGGCTATCCCATGACCCAACGGGGAGAGGCGCGCAAGGCGATGAACATAGCCCTCCAGGCCTCAACTTTCGGCGGAATCCTGAGCGCCCTGGTGCTGCTCTTCTTTGCCCCCCAGGTGGGCAAGCTCGCCCAGAAGATGGGAACCCCGGACTACTTCCTGGTCTGCGCCTTCGGCCTGACCATCATCGCGGGCGTCTCGGGCAAGTCCCTGCTCACGGGGCTCATGACCGGCGCCCTGGGGCTCTTCGTCGCCGGCATAGGTCTCGACCCCATGACGAGCAACACCCGCTTCATCTTCAGCAACATCAACCTCTACTCCGGCTTCGACCTGGTGATCTGCCTGATCGGGCTCTTCGCCCTGAGCGAGGTCCTCTCCAAGAGCAAGAGCGCCGAGCCCGTCCCCCAGGTGGACCTGCGGTCCAAGAAGGCCCGGGAGGGGAGCCTGTCGGCGGCGGAGTACAAGCGCATGGCGCCGGCGGCCCTCCTGTCCTCCCTGATCGGCATCATCATCGGCATCATCCCGGGCACGGGGGCGTCCATGGCCTCCTTCGTGAGCTACGACCGGGCACGCCGCATGAGCAAACGCCCCGAGGAGTTCGGACACGGCTCCATAGAGGGGATAGCCGCGGCGGAGACGGCGAACAACGCGGTCACCGGCGCTACATTGATACCCCTCCTGACCCTGGGCATCCCCGGGGACGGCTCGGTGGCCATCATGCTGGGGGCCCTGATGATCAACGGCCTGACCCCGGGCCCCAAGCTCTTCGTGGAGCACGGGTCGACCATGTACGCCATCATGATAGGGCTCGTCTTCGTGAACCTCTTCATGTACCTCCAGGGCCGGTACCTGACCCGAGCCTTCGCCAAGGTCATCTCGGTGCCCATCGCCATCCTGACCCCCATCATCGTCATCTTCTGCTTCGCCGGTGCCTACTCGGTCAAGGCGTCGATGTTCGACGTGTACGTCGCCCTGGCCTTCGCGGTCCTGGCCTACGTCCTCAACAAGCTGAGCTTCCCCGTCATCCCGGTGCTGCTCGGCCTGGTGCTGGGGGCGATCACGGAGGAGAACTTCCGGCGCTCCCTGCTGCTCTCCGACGGCAGTCCGGCCATCTTCTTCCAGTCCCCCATCAGCATCGCCTTCGTGGCCCTCATCGGCCTGGCCTTGATCCTCATCGTCAAGGGAAAAATACATGAATAGGAAGCCACGCACGCCATGACGCGACCCAACATCATCTTCTACTTTTCGGACCAGCAGCGCGCGGACACCTGCGGCTGCTACGGACAGACCCTGCCCCTGACCCCCGTCGCGGACGCCCTGGCGGCGGAGGGGGCGCTCTTCGAGCATGCCTTCTCGCCCCAGCCGGTCTGCGGGCCCGCCCGTGCCTGCTTCCAGACCGGGCGCTTCCCCACGGCCACAGGCTGCTTCCGTAACAACGTGGCCCTGCCCCTGGACGCGGACACCATAGGGCGGCGCTTCGAGGCCGCGGGCTACGAAACCGCCTACGTGGGCAAGTGGCACCTGGCCTCCGACGGGGCCCTGGAATCCTCCCCCGCGATCGATTACCACCATTCGGCCGTGCCGCCCGAGCGCCGGGGGGGCTATACGGGCTTCTGGCGGGCCTCGGACGTCCTGGAGTTCACCTCCGACAGCAGGGGAGGCTACGTCTTCGACGAGGATATGCGCAAGCGGGAGTTCTCGGGCTACCGCACGGATTGCATCACCGACTTCGCCCTGGAATTCCTGGAGGGCCGGACGGGGGAGCGCCCCTTCTTCCTGACGGTCTCCCACATCGAACCCCACCACCAGAACGACGCGGGCCACTACCAGGGGCCTGCGGGCTCCAAGGAGAAGTACCGGCACGCCGTGCTCCCCCATGATCTGGAAGTCCTGGGGGGCGATGCGGAGGAGGAGTACCCGGACTACCTGGGGGCCTGCGGCAGCGTGGACCGCAACCTGGGAAGGATCGTGGAGACCCTCAAGCGGAAGGGCCTCTACGAGGATACGGTCATCGTATTCACCTCCGACCACGGGTCCCACTTCCGCACCCGCAACCGGGACGGCCGCTTGAACGGCTACGACGACTACAAGCGCACGGGACACGACGCCGCCCTGCGGGTGCCCCTGGTGATCCGGGGCGGCCGCTTCCGGGGGGGTCGGACGGTCCGGGAGCTGGTGAGCACCGCGAGCCTGGCCCGCACCCTGCTCGCGGCGGCGGGCATCCCGGCGGGGGAACGCATGGACGGCGAGGACCTGGCGCGCCTTTTGGACGGCCCGGTACCGGGGCGGCCAAACGAGGTCTTCGCCCAGATATCCGAGAGCCGGGTTGGCCGGGTCCTGCGGACGGAGCGCTTCAAGTACGGCGTCTACGCCCCGCACAAGCACGGGGGGCGCTTCATGGACAGCGGAGAGTACGCCGACGACTACCTCTACGACCTGGACCGGGACCCCTGGGAGCTCGAGGACCGGGCGGATGACCCGGCCTACCGGGAGGAGAAGCTGCGCCTGCGGGAACGGCTGCTCGCCTGGATACGGTCGATCGAAGGGAAGGAAGCGGTTATACTGGACCTTTAGGAGGGATTCGTGGCGAAGGCGGGGGAGCGGAAATACGAGGCGGTGGCCTCGTACATCAGGACCTACGTGGACCAGAAGAAGTTCACCCACCACGCCCGGATTCCCTCGGAGCATTTCCTCTGCGCCAAGTTCTCCGTCAGCCGGGAGACCGTGCGGACCGCGATCCGCATCCTCGTGGAGGAGGGGCTGCTCTACACCGTCAAGGGAAGCGGCACCTTCTTCAACGCCGCCGCGGCCCTGTCCACGAGCCCGCCCCCCGCGGGAGAGAAGATCCGCATCGGCTTCATCGCCCAGGGGCAGGACCTGAACGCCAGCGCCAACATCGTCGCGGGCATCAGGAGCGCCCTGGACAGGGAGGCGGTGGAGCTCAAGATATTCCTGACGGACAACAAGATCGCCAACGAACGCAAGTGCCTGGAAGCCTGCTCGTCGGGCTTCCACGGCCTGATCGTCGACGGGGTCAAGGCGAGCATCCTGAACCCCAACCTGAGCTTCTACGCCCGGCTCTACGAGAAGGGGCTGCGGATGATATTCTTCAACAACTACTACCTGGGAACGCCCTTTCCCCGGGTCATCATCGACGACGCGGCCTGCGCGGACGAGCTCATCCGCCGGCTCACCGAGAAGGGGCACACCCACATCGCGGGGATATTCGTCTACGACAACTACCAGGGCATCGAGAAGTACAAGGGCTGCGTAAAGGCCATGCTCAAGTACGGCGCCAAGTTCGACGACCGCTACGTCAAGTGGTGCATCTCCGACGAGACCTACGACGCCGCCTTCCCCCGGACCCTCATGAGGTTCATCAAGGGCCTCCCCAAGGCCACGGCCATAGTGTGCTGCAACTACATGATCCTGGAGATGGTGCGCCGCCTCTTTCGGGAGAAGGGCCTGGGCATCCCGGGGGACTACTCGGTGGTGTGCTTCGACTACTCCAGCACCGACTGGGCTGAGAGCGGCATCACCGCCTCCATCCACCCGGGCTTCGACATGGGCTACGAGGTGGGCGCCCGAATACTCGACCTGGTCCGGGAAAGCGACTACCTATCCAAGGACTATTCCTACGTCTTCGAGCCCCACATCTACGACGGGGGCTCGATCGGGGAGGCGAAGTGAGGGCGGCAGGTTACTACTCGCTTTCCAAGATACCTGGACCATAGGGCGCTATGGCGACCATGATATAGGGGCAAGTAAAATTATCTCGTGTCTTCTTCGCGAAGTCCCACATCCTCTTAACCATCTCCCGTATCTTGGCAGCGTTCCGGGGGTCGGCCGCAACATTCTTCATCTCATGAGGGTCTTCCGCCAAATCATAGAGCTCGTCGTAATCAAAAGTGTTGAGCACGTATTTCCATCTTTTGTCCCATACCGCCCTTTGAATTCCATAAATTTCATTACCGTTGGTCTGGGAGAACATCGTTGACCGCCAATTCGAGACAGGCTCACCCCGCAGCAGAGGCAGTAGCGACCTGCCGCTCATCGGCTCAGCCGCGGAAGCCCCGGACAATTCCAGGATGGTGGGTGCGAAATCCGCCAAGGAAACGAAGGCATCTTCCGTCGCCGCGGCGCCTTCCGCCGCATCGTTCTTCCCAGCGCCAGCCCGAAGGAAATTCAGGTAGCCGCCGCCGGCGACTGCGCAGATATTGTAGGCCTCCTTGAAGCAGGGAAGCCCCTTGGCCCACAGTCCGTGGGCGCCCATGTAGTCCCCGTGGTCCGTGAGGTAGAAGACGACCGTGTTTTCCCATTCGCCTTTCTTCTTGACGGCGTCGACGACCCTGCCGAAGAGCGCGTCCACGTAGGAGCAGTAGGCGTAGTAGCGCCTGATGCTCTCCCGGTGCTCCTCTTCCGAAAGCTTGAAGAGGTCCCTCGTCCTGCGGTACAGCGCGGGCTTGTCCTCCATGCCGTCGCGGAAACTTTCCGGCAGTTCGATATCCGTTTCCGCGTAGAGATCGAGGAACTCCTGCGGGGGGAAGTAGGGGTCGTGTGGGCCCACGGTGCCCGCGAAGAGGAACAGGGGCCGTTCGAAATCGTGAGACTCGATCGCCGCCACGGAGCGGTCGACCGCGACCCCGTCGCTCGCGGGGTCATCGGATACGCCGTATTGATAATAGGTCGGATATCCTTCCCGTATGATCCGTCCCGGCTCCTTGCGCTCCTCGGGCCCGTCCAACGGGACCTGACCGCCGTAGTACCTATCCCAGTCCTCCGCGTGCCGCCGGTGGCCCTTGCCCAACAACCCGTAGTTCGTGACCTGCTCGAACAGGACGTCCTCGAAGCCCCGGTCCCCGGGACCTTCCTCCGCGCTCACGTGCCACTTCCCGGAAAAGACCGTACGGTATCCCGCGTCCCGCAGATATTCGGGGAACATCCGCGTCCCCTCGAAGACGGTCCGGGAAATGGCGTTGTTCACCTCCACGTTGTGCCAGACCCCATGCTCGGAGGGAAACAACCCCGTAAAGAATGTTGCCCGGCTGGGGCAGCAGTGCGGCGCCGGACAATAGGCTTCCGAAAAGCGTATGCCCTCCTGCATGAAGGCGTCCAAATTCGGCGTACGGACGGGACTCCCGGGCGCGATGGTGGAAGCGTTCTGCTGGTCCGTCATGAAGACCACGATGTTCGGACGCCCGGCCCGGTCAGGCCTCGGCTTCATTTCAGCGCCGCCTTCTGGGAAAGCTTATCGAAGGCGACCGCCAGGAGCAGGACCAGTCCCTTGATCACCCATTGCCAGTATTCGTTGACGTTGAGAAGTATCATGCCGTTCGAGAGCACCCCCATGATGAGGACCCCCGCCAGCACCCCGCTCAGACGGCCTTCTCCGCCGGAGAGGCTGACCCCGCCGAGCACGCAGGCAGGAATGATGTCCGCTTCGTAGCGTTCCCCCGCGTTGGGCTGTCCGGAATTGACCCGCGCCATCAGGATGAGCCCCGCCAGGGCGGTCAGCAATCCCGATATAATGAAGGCCTGGTATTTCACCCTCCTGACCCTGATGCCCGACAGGCGGGAGGCTTCGCTGTTTCCCCCGGTACCATAGAGGTAGCGGC
>CAYUPG010000035.1:3175-4993 GCA_964446515.1 uncultured Treponema sp. | reverse complement strand
ATACCGTCTTGTTGAGCACGAAGAAGCCCATTGCGAACACCGCCGCCATGATGACGACGGGCACCGGTATCGGCCCCGCGTAGCCCTGTCCGAGGAAGAGGATGCGCTTATCGATCCCGTAGAGCGGCATGCCCTGGGTGATGAGATAGACCACTCCCCGCAGGAATATCTGCATGCCCATGGTACCGATCATGGGGTGCATACCGATATCGCAGACCAGGAATCCGTTGATGCATCCCACGACCGTTCCCGCGGCGAGGACGACGAGGGCCGCCGCGGCGGGGGGCAGGCCCTGAAGCATGCACCACGCGCCCAGCACCGAGCTGATGCCGATAGCGCTGCCGACCCCGATGTCGATGCTCCCCGACACGATGACGAAGGTCATGCCGACCGCACAGATCCCGATCATCGCCACCTGGCGGAGCACGTTGATCAGGTTGGGCGTCGTGAGGAATTTGGGATTCATGAGGGAAAAGAACACCACCAGAAAAAAGAGCGCGATCGGAACGCCGAGTTTTCTCCAATCGAATGCGCGCACGGTCAGAGTCATATGTTGCTCCCCTTCGATGCCGTTTGAGTGTTTTCTCCTGAGGCGAGGGCCAGCACTCTTTCCTGCGTGGCTTCCGCGCGGCTCAGTTCGCCGGATATCCGGCCCTCGTGCAGAACGATGATGCGGTCGGACATGCCGAGCAGTTCCGGCATCTCCGACGAGATCATGACGACCGCGATCCCCTGTTCCACGAGGGCGTTCATCAGCTGGTATATTTCGTACTTTGCCCCGACATCGATGCCTCTGGTCGGTTCGTCGAAAAAGAGCACCTTGCATTCCGTCAGCAGCCATTTAGAAAGCACCACTTTCTGCTGATTGCCGCCGGAAAGGTTCCTGACAAGCTGATCGACGGAGGGCGTCTTGGTCTTGAGTTTGGCGACGTAGTCCTCCGCGGCGAGCCGCTCCTTTCCCGCATCGATCACCCCGAGGGGAAACATCTTCTTAAGGTGCGTGTAGGTCGTATTGTCCTTGACGGAGAGGTGCAGAAGCGCGCCGTGCTGCTTCCGGTCCTCGGGAATCAGGCCTATCCCGCGCTCGATCGCATCGATCGGGCTTTCTATCCGAACTTCCGCGCCTTCGATCCTGATAGCGCCGGAATCCTTCGGGTCCGCCCCGAACACCGCCCGGGCGATTTCCGTACGACCAGCGCCCACGAGCCCGGCCAGGCCAAGGATTTCTCCGCTGCGGGCGGAAAAGGAGATGTCCCGGAGCTTCGCCGTTGAGAGATTCCTGACTTCCAGGACCTCGGGCCCCGGCCGGCAGGAATGCTTCGGGAAGGAATCGTCGAGCTTCCGGTTCACCATCAGCGCAATGAGTTCTTCCTTGTTCGTCGCCCCTATATCGAGCGTCTTGATGAACTGTCCGTCACGGAAGACGGTGACCCGATCGCAGATGGCGAAGATCTCCTCCAGACGATGGGATATGTATACTATCGCCACGCCCTGGGACCTCAGGAGGGCGATGGTGTCGAACAGGTATTTCAGCTCGTTATTCGTGAGCGGCGCCGAAGGCTCATCCATGATGAGTACCCTCGCGTTGCGGGATACAGATTTCGCGATCTCCACGATCTGCTGGTAGCCGACGGTCAAGCGTTCAACTTTCTGCCGCGGGTCTATCGCGATGCCCAGTCGCTTGAGAATTTCCTCCGCGTCCGTAAACATCTTCTTCGTATCCACCAGCCCATTCTTACTGGGGAAACGGCCGATGAAGATATTTTCCGCTACCGTCATTTTGGGAATCAGGTTGAACTCTTGATAAATTGCCGCTAT
>CAYUPG010000035.1:0-3165 GCA_964446515.1 uncultured Treponema sp. | reverse complement strand
GAGGCTTATGGAAAGCTCTGGAGTCATACCGGAAATCTCTTTTCCGTCGACCCGAATGATCCCTTCGGTAGCTTCTATAGCGCCGGTAATAATCTTGATCAAGGTAGATTTGCCGGCGCCGTTCTCGCCGACCAAGGCGTGCACTTCTCCCGGCTCCAGAGAAAAGTCTACGCCCGACAAAGCCCGAACGCCGGGATAGGTCTTGACGATATGTTCAAGCTCAAGGATTGGCATGGACCCTCCAGAAATGGATATCCCCGTCCGCTGAGGAATACACGGCGGACGGAGCGACCTCAACCTATCAGCGCTTCAGATACTCACCGACGTTCTTGACGGTGACGGGGATCATGGGAGGGTTGATTTCCTTGGTGATGGGCCCGCTCTCCATTACCTTAACCGCAGTCTCCACCGCTAAGGCGCCCATGCCCCGGGGGTTCGAATCGACGGTTCCTACGAAAATCCCGTTCTCGGCAATTTTCTCGAATGCCTTGGGCAATCCGTCCACCGAAGTGATGAAGGCCGATCCGGGTTTCCTACCTGCAGCGACAAGGGCTTCGTATACGCCGAGCCCCGCGGTGTCGTTCTGGCAGACGAAGCCGTCGATGTCGGGATAGTTCTGCAGTATTGTTTCCGCGGCTTTCAAGCCTAGTTCCGCAGTATTGGCGGTTTGGACGGCGACGATTTGTGCATTCGAATTCTCCGTGACTCCGTTCTTGAACCCGTCGGAGCGCTGAACGAGCTGTTCGGAAACCGGCCGATTCAGAACCGCGACCTTTGCCGTACGGCCTTTTACGTTGGCCTTGATCCAGTCCGCGGCTATCTTCCCGGCGGTATAGCCATAGTCGTACTCAGGGACCCGGATGAACGCATCCTTCGTGGCGACTTCCTGGTTACAGTTGATGATCGTCATGCCCGCTTTCTTCGCTTCAGCGAGCACCGATTCCAAGGCCTTGGGATCGACGGGTGTAACGATCAGCACGTCGACCCCTTGGACTATGAAGTTTTCTATCGCGGCTATCTGCGTCGCCGCATCGGATTTTCCGTCATTGAGAGTATAGGTGAACCCGCGCTCTTGGCATGCCGCCTTGACGCCTTCGCTCAGGCTCACGAAATACACGTTTGACAAGTCAATGACCGTTTGCGCAACGCTTATCTTCTTTTTTGTACCACCGCTCTTTTCTTCAGCGCCCGACGCCGCCAGCAGTCCTACGACCGCAAGCGTAAAGACTCCGATTAACCAAATTCTTTTCATCGTCTACTCCTTTCGATCAGATTTTTCCGATCAATATTATTTTGACATGCAAATATTTTTTTGTCAAATTTTTTATTTAATATATTTTCTTGTACGATTTTTTAAATCCGTTGTATACTGATTACATGAATTTTAAACTGGAACATGCCATCGGTTACACTATGGAGAAAACGGTTAAGCTGCTCCGAGACAAACTCACCGCTTCCTTTCAGGAAGCAGGGTTCGATATCACCCCGTATCAGTTCCACATTCTTTTCATGCTGTGGGATTCCGAAGGGCTCTTCTTAAGCCAGCTCAAGCAAGGTTCTCTCGTGGACAATGCCACGGTAACCAGGAACGTGGATTTCCTTGAAAAGAATGGATATGTTGAGCGCCGTCCGGGAGAGGACGATCGCCGCAAGATACGGCTGTACCTTACGGACAAGGGGCGGACGGCCAAGGATATATTGCTTCCCGTACAGATTGCACACTACACTCGATCCCGGCAGGGAATAAGCGATAGCGAGATGCGGGCTCTTTACAGCATCGCGGAGAAGGTCAAGAACAACCTGGAGGACTGAAAGATGAGGTTCCGGAAGCTCGGGAATACGGGAATATCCGTTTCCGAAATTGGATTCGGAGCCTGGCCCATCGGCAACGGCGCTTTCGATTACGGAGCCGTAGACGAAGAGGAAGCTATCGCCGCGCTTATTGGATTCCGGGAACGGGATGGGAATTTCATCGATACTGCCCGCGCCTACGGTGAACGCAGCGAACGGCTCATCGGCGAAAGCACACGCCGCTTCGGCAACCGAGACTCGCTCATAGTCGCGACAAAGACGATGGGAGGAGATGCATTCGCCACGATGGGCAACATCCGCAAGGATGCCGTAGTCTCGCTCCGGACCATCGGAACGGATTACTTGGACATCCTTCAATTACATCAGCCGCCCGAAGATCCTGAACTCATGGAGAACGCCCTATACGAGCTCCAAGAGCTTAAAAAAGAAGGGAAAATCCGCTTCATCGGGGCTTCCATCAAAGGTCCAAATGTCACCGACGCCACCGAGGCCCTATGCAAGATGTATATAGACAGCGGCAAGGTCGATTGCATCCAGGTCGTTTACAGCGTCTTGCGACAGAAACTTTCTCCGACCATCGATTACGCCGCATCATGCGGCATCGGAGTCTTCGCCAGGACCGTGCTGGAAAGCGGATTCCTAACGGATCGCTTTGCCTCCCTCGACGCGGTTCCAGAATATAGGGCTCCGGACCAGCGATCCCGCTATTCGCATAATCGGCTCGAAGATATCAGCGACCGGTGCAGAAGTTTCAAACGGCTCTGCGATGAAGCTCTCGGGACAGGGCATACGGCCCGAACCGCTATCGCCTTCGTGCTGTCACGCGATTCTGTGTCTTCCGCCCTACTGGGCATGCGACGAAAAGAACACTTGGAGCAGAATATGGACGCCTCGGAAGGACTTCATCTTTCCGACGCAATTTTCCGCAGAATCGCTGAAGAGTTCGGGGACATCACGGAGAGGATGAATTATCCTTAATCTACGACGGGGGCTCGATCGGGGAGGCGAAGTGAGGGCGGCTAGACCAGGCGCAGGCCGTGCTCTTCGAAGATCGAAAAATCCCCTAGGTCCGCGGTGGCCAGCTCGGCGTTGAAGACGAGCGCCGCCGCGGCGATCATGGAGTCCAGGCGCAGCTGCCGCCTGCGTCCGCAGGCGTTGAACAGGCGGGCGGATTCCGCGGCCTGATCCGCGGTATAGGGCAGGATGCGGTTGCGCACCACCCAGCGCACCAGGTCGACGCCCCGTTCGTCCACGGGACCGCAGAGGAATTCATACCAAGAAACGCTGCATAGGGCCAGGTCTTCTCCCGCTTCGACCCAGCCGCGTATCCGATCAGCCTCGGGGCTACCCTCC
>CAYUPG010000034.1:0-16077 GCA_964446515.1 uncultured Treponema sp. | reverse complement strand
ACGAGATCGAAAAGGCCCATCCGGACCTCTTCAACATCCTCCTGCAGGTCATGGACTACGCCACCCTGACGGACAACAACGGCCGGAAGGCGGACTTCCGCAACGTGGTCTTCATCATGACCAGCAACGCAGGCGCCCGGGAGATCGGCAGGAGCCTCATCGGCTTCGGGGACCGGATCGTGGACGAGGGCGCCGTGGACGGGGCGGTGGAGAAGATATTCACCCCCGAGTTCCGCAACCGCCTGGACGCGGTGGTCCGCTTCGGCCACCTTTCGGAAACCATGGTGTCCTCCATCGTCCGCAAGGAGATCGACGCCTTCCGCATACAGCTGGCGGATAAGAAGGTGACCCTGACCGTCACCGACGCCTGCGTGGCGCGCCTGGCCCAGGAGGGCTACAGCCGGGAATTCGGCGCGCGCAACGTGGCGCGCCTGGTGGAGGACAAGATAAAGGCCTACTTCGTGGACGAGGTGCTCTTCGGCGCCCTCTCCGAGGGAGGAGCCGCCGTCGCCGACTGGACGGGCGGGGAGTATAGAATACAGGTGGTGTAAAAATGGGAATGCCCGCCGCTGGGCCCGATCCGTCCTTTCCCGTGCTGGACGAGAGGTGCAGGTTCTCCTTTCCCGACCCCGAGCGGTCGGAGGACGGGGTGGTCGCCCTCGGGGGCAACCTGTCCCCGGGCATGCTGCTTTCGGCCTACGAGCAGGGAATCTTTCCCTGGTTCGGTCCCGAGGACCCCATCATCTGGCAGTCTCCGGACCCGCGCTTCATCATCCTTCCGGATACCCTGCACGTCTCGGAATCCATGCGCCGCGTCCTGAAGCGGGGGGACTTCGAGCTCTACCTGGACAGGGACTTCCCGTCGGTGATCGCCCGCTGCGCCGCGGTGGAGCGGCCCGGCCAGGACGGAACCTGGATAACCGCGGACATGCTGGCCGCCTACACGGAGCTCCACCGCCTGGGCTGGGCGCATTCCGCCGAGGCTTACCGGGACGGCGTGCTGGTGGGGGGCTGCTACGGCCTGCGCCTCGGCGACGCCTTCTTCGGGGAGTCCATGTTCTCCCTGGAGCCCAACGCGTCCAAGGCGGCCTTCATCGCCCTGGCGGGCACCCTCTTTTCCGACGGCCTGCGCTTCATCGACTGCCAGGTCCCCACGGACCACCTGCGCTCCCTGGGGGGCAATGAGGTCTCCCGGCGGGAGTTCCTGGCCCGCCTCTATTCCGCCCTCTCCGCCCGATCCGGCGCCGCCCGGCAGGCGGCCATCATCGCGGGCGGCGCGTCGGACGAGGCTGCGGCCCACGACGAGGCGGACCGCCGGGGCAGCTGGGCGGAGCGCTACCCCCTGTTTCCCGAGCTGGGCTAGGGGGGGCGGGCTCTATAAGCTTCTAAAGCTCCGGGTACTCCTTATATTTGAAATATGAGAAGTCGGCAAAGACGGATTTTGCCCGTAGGTCCTGACAAGCCATTCCGATGAAGGCTCCGGTAAATCCGAGGGTGTGATAGTCGTCCGACAGGATGCTCGCATCGAATCGTGCTCCAATCCCCCTCCATCCGCCGGAATCCTGGGTCCAGAAGAAGTGAAGATCCGAACCGCGCACCTGGGCTCGCAGATGCACCGGACCAGGGCTCAGCGCAAGCTCTTTTGATCCCAAGGGAAGTGTGAAGCGTCCGGCATCCATGGCAAGGATGCCTAGGACTCTGGACCGGCATTCTTCATCCCAACTCACGCGCAGATAGAACCAATTGTCCTCGTCGTACCGATAGATTAAGCCGGCCATCTGCTGGAAAGACTCCGGGTTGAATTCAAGGCAGGTCTCGGCGTCGAAATCGAAGCTCGTTTGTCTTCGGGCTATGAGCCCCTGACGGTGGCGGGAAACCAAAGATTCGGCCCCTCGGACGCGCAGATGTCCAGGTCGTTCCGACAGGGAGAACCATTGCGGATCCTGGGGAAGCCTCAGGGTCATGAAATCGGCGGCAAACCGATCCGACGAATCATCTGAAAAAGTGTAGAGAACATCCTCCGGATCACGGACGCCGGTGTCCCATGGCACCTGAATGGAGTTCGGGGGCTCATTTCCTCCGTTCGCCAGATAGGGCCAATCGTTCTTCCATACGAGCTCTGCTAGGGCGGTCTCTCTGCCGAGTACGCAGCGGTCCGTGCCGGGCAAAGGGCGACCCGCCAGGAACGCCAAGAACCAACGGCCGTCTCCGCCTCGGCACCAGCTGCCGTGGCCGGCTTTCTGCAGATATAGGGACCGGTCGCCCCTGGAGCTGCATAGAGGATTGTCCGGATGCACTTCGTAGGGGCCGGCAATAGACCTGGAACGCGCTACGCTCACCGCATGCCCGTATTCCGTACCCCCTTCTGCGCAGACGAGGTAATACCATCCGTTGACCTTATAGAGATGCGGCCCCTCTACAGCCCCTATGTCGGTGCCGGTCCAGATCTTTGATTCCGCACCGATGAGCTTCCCGGCAGCATGATCATATTGCTGAAGGAGTATTCCGGAGAATGCCTTGCGGTCTTGGCGGCGGTAGTCCCATTCCATGTTGACAAGCCACTTGCGGCCGTCGTCGTCGTGGAAAAGGGAAGGGTCGAAACCGGAGCTGTTCAAGTATATCGGCTCCGACCATGGTCCCTCTATCGACTCGGCGGTGACGAGGTAATTGCTCACATCCTTGAAGGGCCCCTGACACCACGTCTTGGCGTCTGTGAAGATCAGGTAGAAAAGTCCGTCGGACCACGTAAGGCAAGGAGCCCATATACCCCCCGAGGGAGGATTTCCGGTCATATCCAGCTGGGATGATCTTGTTAGTGCTTGCCCCACGGGCTCCCAAGTGTTCAGATCTTTAGATCGGCTTATCTGAACGCCCCCGAACCACTCAAAGGTGGAATTGGCGATATAAAACCAATCGTCATGATAAAGGATCGACGGATCGGGATGAAAACCCGGTAGCACGGGATTGCGAATTTGGCCCATAGTCGTTGGTTTCCTCCCTAGGGTAGTGCATTCCTGAAAGACCCTGCAAGAGCGCCACCACAATAATTGGGTGGAGCATACTGTTCTTCACGTATAGAGGCTACGGCTTGCATCGCCGATGGCGCGTCCTAGCGCATCCCCGCCCAGCGGGCCGAGTTGTCCAGCAGGCGCATGCCGTCGTCGACGGAGGCGCAGGCGGTGGAAAGCAGCACGCCACGTCCGCCGAGGGCCTTTAGGATGGGCTCCACCTCCTCCGGTTCGCAGTAGGCGAATACCGGCTTTCCCCTGTCCAAAATACGCTTCATAAGATCTATCCAATCGGTGAGGGGGCCCGCCCCTGCGCCCTGGACCCACTGAACGGCGCTGAGCTCGGGGAGGGAGAGCAGGCTGTCCAGATGTCGGATCGCCCCCGGCCCGTCTAAATGGTAAATCGTGCGCTCGATCCGCTCGGTCTGCTCGCGGATGAAGCCCAAGAAGTGGCTTTGGAATTGGTCCTCAGAGATAAGGCACGAGACGTCGCTCTGCAGGTCCACGGCCGGTTTGGACGACCAGATGCCCATCCAGAAGAAGGGGCCCCCCAGACCATGGGCGCGCGCGGAGGGGAGGTCCTCGCAGATGCGACCGCAGCGCTCCCAGGCTTCGAACCAGGCGTCTTGGACTTCCCGTACGGCGGGCCGTATGGCCTCCTGGTCATCATAGAAGTCCAGGGCAAATTCCTGGGATCCGCGGATGCCGGCCAGAATTTCCGTCGGTCCGTTGAGATCGGGAATCCCCAAGAAGCACTCAAGATTACCCTCCTTTATGCGGGCGGCTCCCGCTTCCAGGAGGGATACCGTCTTCTTCCACCAGAGATTGTCCGGGTCGAAACGAAGCGGCCGACGATCGCTTAGGCTGTCGAGGAAGGGTTTGGACCAGGTCGTATGCTCATCCACATAGATGTTTTCGGCTCCCAGATACTTGCAGGTGATGCTCACCAAGTGCACGCTTACCGGGAAGAGTACGGGAAAGGCTTCTCCCCCGAACCAGGTTGCGGCCATGCGGTTCTCGATCCGGGGAATGACGACGGAAGGATCGGTCCATAGGGCGTCCCAGTCTTTCCACTCCGGCACCGGCAGTTCGTATCTTGGTTCTCGTGGGGCGCTTACTATCAGTGCGGGACGGTCCAAAAGCTCGTTGCTCCACCATGCTTCCACCCGGGCCTTAGCTTCCTCCATGTCATCCTTAAAAACAGTCATCGTCACCTCCCGGCAGCAGACGCTCGGATTGTACCACCCCTTGATTGTAAATACCTTGACGATATGAAGAAATATCTTCACTTTATGACCATGTGCTCACCGAGAACCTTTCGTCTGGTCGAGGAGTCAATAGACAGGGGATTCCCCTTCACCTTCGGGCGGGCATTTCTGGACGGCGAGGACTTTCCCTACCATGCGCACGATTATTCGGAGCTGGTCGTTATGACCGGAGGCGAAGGCCTGCACGACGCGGACGGCGATACGCGGCTGGTCCATTCAGGAGATGTCTTCGTCATCCACGCGGGCATCAGCCACGGTTTCCGCTCCTGCGAGGCTCTGTCGATGTTCAACTTCGGTTTCGATCCGGCGGAGCTTACGGGGTCCGACCTCGTCGCGATGCCCGGCTTCCATGCGCTCTTCGTCGGCGAGCCCCGCCTCAGGACCCACGGCGGGGCTGCATCGTTCCTTCGCCTCCGGCCCGACGAGATGGACGCCTTGGAACTCGATATTTCTCGATTGGAAGCGGAGCTGCGTGACCGCAAACCCGGCTTCGCCATGGTGTACCGCAATCTCTTCATCAATCTGGCGGCGGCCTTGAGCAGGCACTATCTTACCGTGCAGTCGCCTCGGGCGAAATCCCTGGTGGCCCTCAGCGCGGGCGTCGCGTATCTGGAATCCGGCATAGCGGAGGAAGTGTTCATCGGCGAAGCGGCCGATCGGGCGGGGCTTTCGGTCAACCAGTTCATCCGGAGGTTCAAGGCTGCCTACGGACTTACGCCCTACCGCTACCTGATCGGCCTGCGTCTGGATAGAGCGGCCCGCCTTTTAACGGAGAGCAACCGGTCGGTAACCGATATTGCCGCAGACTGCGGCTTCGACGACGCCAACTACTTCTCCCGCAGCTTTTCAGCTCGTTTCGGAACGTCGCCCCGCTCGTACCGTTCTCTCCGCCGGCGTTAATGCCGCAGGCTGCGGCGCCATTCGGCGGGCGGTTTTCCACGGGTCTTGGTAAAGAGGGCGGTGAAATAGTTCCTGTCCGGAAAGCCGCACAGATCGGCAATTTCCTTGATGCCCATGCCGCTATGGGCCAGTAGTACGCATGCCCGCTCCAGCCGCCGCAGCTGGGACCAGCGGGCGGGGGTTGTCCCCGTCTCTTTACGGAACAGCCGTATCATAGAATCCGGGTGCATGGCGGCGAGACGGGCCAAGTCGTCGTTGGATGGGGTTGAGCCGCGGGATTCATCGATCACCCGCCGTATCATCGCGACCCGCGGGTCCTGGGACTTGGGCGGCGGCAGGGCGGCGGAGAAGCGGCTCAGTGCGCCCCAGATCAGCTTCGCCGCTTCGGCCATGGCGGAATACGGGGGGAGCGAAGGGGTCTGCAAGCCGGATTGCCGAAAGGCCTCTGCGAGCGTATCCCGGGTTTGGGTTTCCTCCACGGTCAGACGGAACGGATAGATGCCCCGGGATAGGGATGCGAAGGGCTCTCCGGTGAGGAAGTGCATGAAGAAATGCCGGATGCTTCCTGAGGAGGAGCCGGAGAAATCAGTATCCGGCGGAATGATGTAGCCCCAGCCGGGATTCAAGGCCCACGTCCTGCCCTCCCAGAAAACTGAAGCTCCCGTAGAGGTATTGGCGTAGTAGCGCCAATACGGCGCCGCAAGGCTGGAGTAGACCCAAGAATCCAAAGGATCCGCATAAAAGATGGTCAGCAGCTCCACCGACAGGGCTTGGGGAAACATGGAAAAAATCTACCATGCCGTTTTATCAAATAACAAGGCCGGAGGGGCAAATAGGAAAATCCTAGCTGAAGGTATTTAACGGACTTGCGGGGTGTATGATGCGGCGTATGAGAACACCAATAGATTTGCCGTTCAGGCAAGTACATCTGGACTTCCACACTTCCGAGCATATCGACTCCGTGGGTGCGGACTTCGATCCCATTCAGTTCCAAGAGGCCTTAAGGGCCGGGAACGTCGACTCGATCACCGTTTTCGCAAAGTGCCACCACGGTTGGTCGTATTACCCCACCAAAGTGGGCGCGCCGCATCCGCATCTGGCGCGGCCCGACCTGTTGGGGGAGCAGATCAAGGCCTGCGCGGAGATCGGCATTGCCGCGCCGGTGTATATAACCGTCCAATGGGATGAACGGACCGCCAGGGAACACCCTGAATGGCGGGTGATGCGCGCGGACGGCGGACCGGGCCAGGATCAATTATCCGCCCTATGGCATCCGCTCTGCCTGTCCAACACCGGGGTGGTCGACCAGATCATCGCCCACGCGGAAGAGCTCATCGAGCTGTACGATCCGGTAGGATTCTTCTTCGATATCCTTTTGCCCTGGCAGTGCGTGTGTCCGAATTGCGTCGCGAAGATGCAGGCGGAGGGACGAAATCCCGAAGCGGCGGAAGACCGCTTGGCGAATCATCGGGATCTGATCATGTCGTACTATGAGCGGGTATCCCAAGCGGTGTGGAAAAGGAGTCCCCGATGCCGCGTTTTCCATAATTCCGGTCATATTCCCAAGGGCGAACGGGAAAGGTGGGCCTATTTCAGCCACCTGGAACTGGAAAGCCTGCCCACGGGCGGCTGGGGCTGGGATCATTTCCCCCTCTCCGCCAGGTACGCGGCGACCCTGGGCATGGAATTCCTCGGCATGACCGGAAAATTCCATACCCTCTGGGGTGAGTTCGGCGGCTATAAGACGGAGACCAGTCTGATATACGAGTGCGCTTCCATGGCCGCCCAGGGAGGGCGCTGTTCCGTGGGTGATCAATTGCATCCCCGCGGCCGTATGGACCTGCCGACCTATCGGCGCCTCGGCGCGGCGTATGCGCGCGTAAAGCGGCTTGAGCCCTATGTCCGCGGGGCGAAGCCGTGCTCGGAGCTGGCCATCTTTCCGGTGGAAGCATCGGAGGCGCTGAAGCGGAAAAATGGTGAGCGGGGAGGCCACTCCCTTTCCGGCCAGTCCGCCGGATACGATTCGGATGTGGGGGCGGTAAGGGTCCTCCTGGAAGGGCACCGCATGTTCGACTTGGTCGACGGCGATTCCGATTTTTCCCGGTACAAGGCGCTTCTGCTTCCCGATGCGGTCGTTCTGGACCCCGCGACGGCTTCGAAGCTGCGATCATACGTGGACGCAGGCGGGGCGCTCATCCTTTCCGGGAGTTCCGGCATGGACTATGCGGAGCGGTCGTTCCTGCTGGATATCGGAGCGGAATATGAGGGCCGAGAAAGCCGCTTCCGTCCCGATTATCTGGAGGCGGGCAACGCGCTCTTGAATTCCGGGACGGCCGGCAGCCGCCTTGTGGAAAGTCCTTTCGTCATGTACGAGCGGGCCAAGCATGTCAAAGCCGGCACGGCGGAGGTGCTGGCAAAGATTCGGGAACCGTATTTCAACCGCACCTGGGACGCCTTCTGTTCTCACCAGCATGCTCCCGCCCGTTTGGATGTGGAGGCCTCCTACGACGGTGTGCTGCGTCGGGGGCGGATGATTTACTTCTCCCATCCCATCTTCGGCGCCTACGCCAAGGTGGGCCAGCCGCTGTACCGGGATTTGGTTTTGGCTGCCTTGGACCTGCTCTACCCGTCTCCTAATCTGCTCGCGTCCTTGCCGAGCGGCGCCCGGGCGACCCTTCAGAGGCAGGATGAGGCGGGCAGAACGATACTGCATCTGCTCTACGCTCCCGCGGCGCTGCGGGGCTCCAATCATCCCGTGCCGGGGGCGACGAACCGGATGGTGGAGATCGTTGAGGATGCGGCGCCCTTGTTCGATATCGATTGTTCGGTCCGCTTGGCCGCAAAGCCGAAGCGGGTTCATCTGGTCATGGCCGGAGAGGACCTTCCCTTCGAATGGAAGGATTCGCGGGCAAGCTTCCGCCTTCCCCGGCTCCATGTGCATGAAGCGGTGGTGATGGAATGAAGAGCGGCAATAGGCTCGACTGGTTTCAGGATGCCCGATTCGGCATGTCCCTGCACTGGGGGATATACTCAATTCCCGCCAGGGGTGAGTGGGTGCGCTCCGTCGAGAGACTGAGCGATAAGGACTATCAGCGCTATTTCGATACCTTCGATCCCGACCCCGGATGCGCCGAAGAGTGGGCACGGACCGCGGTGCGGGCGGGGATGAAGTACTGCGTGCTGACGGCGAAGCATCATGACGGCTTCTGCCTTTTCGACTCCGCACTGACTGAGTTCAAGTCCACCAATACGCCTGCCGGCAGGGATCTGGTGCGGGAATATGTGGATGCCTTCCGGGCCGCGGGCATACGGGTGGGACTATACTACTCCTTGGTGGACTGGCATCATCCGGATTACCCGGCCTGGAAGGATAGGCAGCACCCCCTTCGGGACGATCCCGCGGCGGAGGAACGGGATGCGGGCTGCAGTTGGTCCCGCTATATTGAATATCTGCACGGGCAAGTGGAAGAGCTGCTCACGAACTACGGCAAGATCGATGTGCTGTACTTTGACTTCTCCTATTGGGATTTTATGGGAGAGGCGTGGGACGCGTCCCGGCTGGTCGGAAGAATACGGGAATTGCAGCCCGATATACTGCTGAACGACCGCTTAGGCAAGGAGCCCATCAAGCAGGTTCCCCGGCCCGCCTATGCGGGGGACTTCGATCAGTCCGAGCAGGATATACCCCGGGAGCCGATGAAGGACAGGGCCGGCAATCCTGTCCCCTGGGAGGCTTGGGCGACCATTAACAACAGCTGGTGCTACGATCCCCTCGACGCGGCGTTCAAAAGCCCAGCGCTGATAGTCCGTTCTCTGGTGAATTGCGTATCCAAGGGGGGGAATTTCAACCTCAACCTGAGTCCCGACGCCAGGGGCCATCTGGACCCCCGGGCCGTCGCCGTCACGGATGCTGTCGGGGCATGGCTTAAGAAGAACGGGGAAAGCATCTACGGCTGCGGCGAAGCCGATCTTTCCAAGCCGGAGTGGGGCCGCTATACCCGCAAGGGGAGTACCCTCTATGCCCATGTGATGGAGCAGGGCTTCGGCCATTACAGCCTGCAGGGGCTCCGGGGGGCATTGAAGAACGGCCGCACCTTAGCGGACGGGGCCGAGGCCTTCCTCTGCGATTTCTGGAATCCCGGGGTGCAGACCTTCGATGATCCGGACGACGCGTTCTTCAATATCCGGCGACCCGTCCAATCCACGTTTCCGCTGCCCGATGAGAAGGATACGGTAGTCCGCTTCGAGTATGCCGATGCGCGGGAAAAGGCCGCAGCCTTGGACCGCTTGGATCGGGAATTCGAGCAGGCGGTATTCCCCCGCAATAGGGAGAATGCAAAAATTTTCCCGATGATCAAATAAAAATACATTCACGGCTGAGGAAAAGGGGGAGAGAATCAATGTCGGGGGACCGCAGGTCCCAGTTCATAGAGGAGGTATGGAATGATGAAAAGAGGAATCGCGGTGCTGTGCGGATTGGTTCTTGCGGCCGCAGCGGCCTTCGCCGGCGGGAACGCCCAGAGCGGGAGCAAGGATGCAGGGACAGGGACCGAGCAGGTCACTATCCGTCTGCTGAGCCGTTGGTCGGGAACCGACTCGAACGCGCCGATTTGGCAAGCCGCCCAGAAAGAGTTCATGGCTGCCAATCCCAACGTAAAGATCGTGGACGAATCGGTCAACGAAGAGAACGCCTACAACAATAAATTCAAGACAGACCTTGCGACGGGAAATCTTCCGGCGGTCTTCGGCGTCAACGGAATACTTCTTGGGGCAGAATACGCCAAAAACGGCTTGCTCCTGGACGTGTCGCCCTATATGGCCGCAGATACGGCCTGGTCGAGCGGTTTGATCGAAGGCTGCGTCAACGCCATCCGCTTTGACCAGTATGGCGTAAAGGGAGTCTACGGAGTACCGACGGCAAATGCCATCGAAGTCATGTACTACAACAAGGACCTGTTCGCCCAGGTCGGCGTCTCCAAGGTTCCCGAGACCTACGAGGAGCTGCTTGACATAATCAGGAAGCTTCGGGCGGCGGGCATCACCCCGATAGGCGCCGGCGCCAAGGCAACCTGGCGCATCGGGCACATCCACAATGCCCTACTGTATAAGACCGTGGGCGTGGAAAAGGCCGTTGATCTCGGCATCAACCGGAAAGCCAAGTGGACCGATCCTGATGTGGTGCAGTCCCTCCGGCTGCTCAAGGAGTTGAAGGACATGGGAGCCTTCGACAGAAACTTCGAGGGCATCGACTATGAGACGGAGAAGACCCTGTTCCTGTCGGGCAAGTCCGCCATGGTGTTCAACGGCACCTGGTTCATGGGCGAAGTGGAGCAGTCCGCCATAAGCGACAAGATCGGCGTATTCCTCTTCCCCTATATGAAGGACAAGCCCCAATTCAAGGACCACAACATCATTTTCCCCCAGAACCTTTCCATCAGCGCCAAGCTGAGCCCCGCCCAGAGGGAAGCTGCGGTAGGATTTATGAAGTACTATTCGTCCAAGCTTATTCAGGAACGAATGGCCTACGAGACTAAGAATCTCCCTGCCCGGAATGATCTCAAGCTTGATCCCGCAAAGACCGGCAAGCTCTTTGAGGCGGTGAACGCCTTGGCCGGTACGATCAAGGTCGGCGGTTCCGACAGCTTCAGCTACGATCCTGTGGCGGCCATGCAGGATCGTACCCGCAACTCCTTCATCGGAATGCTCTTGGGGAATACGCCCGAGCAGGCCGCCAAGGAAATTCAGGACGAGATAGACCGCAACCGGTAGGAAAGAGCCGGCGGAACGGCGGCGCCGGTCGTCGCCGTTCCGCATTGCAACAGCTAGGGGTTAGGCAGGTGGATAAGTATTATCGTAATATGCGGGTGGCGATTCTTTTCTTGTCGCCGGCATTGCTGCTGTATGTGCTTTTTGAATTGATTCCGATCGGACAGACTTTTTACTTCTCCCTGCACTCCTGGCCGGGGATCCACGGTGTTCCCTTGAAATACGTCGGCTTGGGGAATTTCTTCGGCGTATTCCGATCGCCTGCTTTCTGGCTCTCCATCCGCAATATCATATGGTACGTAGTCCTGAGTCTCGCGGTGCAGATACCGATCGGTTATCTTCTTGCATTCCTGCTGAGCTCCTTTCCAAAGGGCTATCGATTTTTCAAGACCGCCTTTTTTTCGCCCTTGGTTCTTTCCGTGACCGCCGTGGGACTCATGTGGTACTTCATCCTGTATCCGAACGGCGGCTCCTTGAACACCGTCCTGACCAACCTCGGGCTTGAATCGTGGACGCGGAATTGGCTTGTGGACCGCCGCACCGCCATGACGACCATTATCCTGGTCACGGGCTGGATAAGCACCGGCTACTACATGACGATAGGCTTTGCAGCCGTAACGGGCCTTCCCGAGGACGTGCTGGAAGCGGCCGTGCTGGACGGCGCCGTCGGTTTGAAAAAAGTGTTCTTCGTGATGCTGCCGATGATCTGGGAAACCGTTAAGGTCTCCATCGTCATGGTGGTGACGGGGATCCTTAAGACCTTTGAGATCGTGTTCATCATGACTGAGGGCGGCCCAAACGGCCTTACCCAGGTTCCCGTCACCCTGATGTACTACGAGGCGTTCAAATACGATCAGTACGGTAGAGGCAGCGCCATCGCAGTCATCGTCTTCTTGATGAGCATCTTAGCGAGCATACTCGCCCTGCGTCTGGCGCGGCGCGAAAGCGTTGAATATTAGGATGGTCCCTCATGCGCATCCCTAGAAAAAGCCTTAAGGCTATTCCGACGTATCTATTCTTCATTTTTTATACGGTGGTCTCTCTGTATCCGGTCTACTTCGCCCTGGTATCCTCCTTTAAGAAGGATATGGAAATATTCACCGACCCCTTTTCTCTCCCCGCATCGCTGCACTTCACGAACTATGTAAGGGCATGGACTCTAGCGAATGTGGGGGCCTATTTCTTCAATTCCGTTATTTTGGGCGTCGGAGTCACGGTCCTGCTGGCCGTCGTGGGGGGCTTCGCATCCTACATCTTGGCAAGATTCCGGTTCGCCTATAAGGATGTTTTGTACATATTCTTAGTGATGGGGATGATGATCCCCGTCCATTCGACGATCATACCCCTTGCATTCAACATAGGCATGTTTCGTTTGCGGGACAATATGCTCGTTCTGATTCTTATCACCGCGGCATTCTCGCTTTCCATGACCGTTTTTATCTTGACGGGCTTCATGAAGTCCATTCCCGGTTCTTTGGAGGAGTCGGCGGTGATCGACGGCTGCTCCGCCTTTCAAGTCTACCGCTCGATAGTAGTACCCCTGTCCATGCCCGCCTTCGCTACCGTATCGGTCTTCAATTTCCTGGGAGCGTGGAATAATCTTCTTTTTCCCCTTTTATTCATTGGAAAAAAGGAGCTCATGCCGCTCTCGTACGGCCTCTTGGCCTTCTTCGGGCAGTACCGATCCGATTACGGAGGAGTCATGGCGGCGATCGTAATAACCATCTTCCCTCCTTTGCTTGCATACATTCTTCTGCAGGAGAAGGTCGAGAAAGGCTTGACCGCTGGGGCCGTTAAGGGATAATGGAGCTTGTGAAGCGCTGGTATTCCAATCTGTCTCTGCTGTGGAAGCTCAATTCCGCAAATTCCCTGATCATATTTGCTACGGTTTTTATCGTAGCCTTCCTTTCAAATTCGGTCTCCAGCCGCATGATTAGCCTGAAGGCCGCGGCGGGGGCCGAACAGAACCTAAAAACGGTGGAGCACAATCTGAATAGGCTTTTCAGCCATGCGGAAGACCTGGCGAAAGTGGCGATAGTGAGCGATTCCGTCCAAAGCCTCTTGCGGATGCAGTATCGGCTTTCGCCCAACGAGCTCTTCAAAGGAGAATTCTCCGTAAGGAGTTTTTTGGATTCCGTCATCGAGCCGCGCAAGGTGGTCTCGTCCATGGTGCTGTTCGGCACCGAGGATATCCTGGCGGCATCATCCTATGTGGGCGTCTCGGATGCTCATAGGCAGCAGATCCGTTCGGGAGCAGGAGACGCTGCGGGCGTATCCTGGGTTGACCGGATGATCTGGATCGATTTCCGCAACCTTGGTTATGAGATCGAGTCTCCCGGTTATTGCGTATCCCTACTGCGTCCGATCTTCAATGTCGCAGATTATTCTCTGCTGGGAATGCTCCAAACCAACGTGGGGGAGCTTTCCGTCCGCGATGCGTATGCATCTCTTCTGGATGGGTCGGGCGGGGACATCTTTTTGGTCTCTTCCAAGGGGGAGATAGTATCCTCTTCTAAGTCCGCAGATGTGGGCCGCTCGGTGCATGGGGCGCCCTATGCAGAAATTTTGAAAAGGAGCGGCACGGAGAGTGCAATCTATACGATAGGATCAAAGCGCTTCCTGGTGTCCGTTCATTCGTATCCTAAGCTCGGATGGCGCATCGTAAGCACTATACCGATGAAGAGCCTATTGGCCGATACCAATTCGGTGACCGCAATGATAGCCCTGGCGGGCTTCATCCTTGCATTCCTAGCCTTTCTGGTCTCCATCGCTGTTTCCCGGTCGATCACAAGACCGATAATATCTTTGACCCGATTAATGGCGGCCGCCGGGCAAGGGGACCTGGAGGTGCGTTCCGAAGTGAGCGGAGGCGACGAGGTCGCCATTCTTTCGGCAAATTTCAACGCCATGATCCATGAAATTTCACAGCTCCTGGAGCGGGTCGAGAAGGAACAGCGACAAAAGCGGAACTATGAGCTGGCGGCTCTGCAGGCTCAGATCAACCCGCATTTCTTATACAATACTCTGGAGAGCGTTTGCTCTTTAGCCCAATTAGGACGCAATGACGACGTGTTCGCCATGGTGAAGTCCTTGGCGCGCTTTTATCGGTCTGCGCTGAGCAAGGGCCGGAGCGTAATACCCGTATCCGAGGAACTTGCACTGGTCAGGGAGTATCTATTCATTCAGAAAGTACGCTATGCCGATAAGCTCGATTTCTGCTTCGATATTCAGGAAGAAATACTGGGCTGCAGCATATTGAAGCTGAGCATCCAGCCCTTGGTGGAGAATGCCATTTACCACGGCATAAAGGCGATGCCCGGAGGGGGCACGGTACGGATACGGGGACTATTTGAACCTGGTCTGGTCAGGATACAGGTTATCGACAATGGGCCTGGGATTGATCCGGAGGCAGCCGCTGCGGCTTTGTCTTCCCATGCTGCGGAAGAATCCCCCGAAGATCGGCGCAGTTTCGGCCTAGCGGGGTTGAACGAACGCCTTAAGCTCTATTTCGGTGACGGCTACGGCCTGGATTTGAGAGTGCTTCCTGAGGGCGGTACGCTGGCTGAAATCCGCATTCCTGCACAGGAGACGGAATGATAGGCGTATTGATTGTGGATGATGAGTACCTTATCCGCCAGTTGGTTAAAAACTCCGTACGGTGGGAAAACTACGGGTTCACCGTCGTCGGCGAGGCGGAGAACGGCAGGGAGGCGATCGATTTGGCGGTCCGTCTTCGCCCGGGGCTGTGCATCGTGGATATCAATATGCCCCTGATGGACGGACTTGAGTTTTCATTTTTAGTCCGTGACCGCTTGCCGGGCACGAAGGTCGTGGTGCTCACCGGTTATGACGAGATCGATTTCGTTAAGAGCGCCCTCCGAGCCGGCGTAAGCGATTATCTTCTGAAGCCCATAGAAGGCGCGGCGGTCGAGAAGATCCTTAGGGATATCAAAAATTCCTTCGGCATTTCTGAGTACGCTTACCCGAGTCAATGGTTTCCCAAGATGCCCACCGACAATCCGTCCCTAACAGCCTCCGCCCTCTGCGTGGTGGATCCTACCCCGCCTGCGGATGGCCCGCTCCCTCCGGTAAAGACTATTGCCGATTGCCTCCTCTCGAACCTCCCCGACGGATGGAATCCTGCGGCGTATCAGGATGAAAAGGGCAGGCCGGTGATTGCGCTGTCGCCGGAGTCGAGCGACAAACTGTCTCAGCTCAGGTCTTTGTGCGAAAGGGCGCTGCGGAAAGGCGCCGATGAGCATGGTTTGATCCTCTCGATAGGCTTCGCTTCGGCCGAATCAGGGGCTGATTCCCTGCCGGCGCTCTATGAGCGGGCGCTTCGCGCACTGGAGGAGAAGTTCTACCGCGGCCCAGGTCGGGTCTTCTTGAACGGCGGATTGCGGCCGGCAAAGGGTCCAACATTGGATAGGACCGCTTTTCTCATTGGTCTGAACAGCGGTGATTTCGCTGCCTGTTCCGCCCTCGTGGAAGCGTATTTTTCCGCCGCCGCCAAGGACTCATGCTCGCCCCACCTGGTGCGGTTGGCGGCTTTCGAAGCGGCTGCCATGATCTTCGATACTTATCGTGAGGCCGACGACACGGGGCATCCCTCTGAAGAGCAGGATTTCGTCTCCCGGATCTATGGGATGGAAACCCGTGCCCAAGTACAGGACTATCTGATTGCCCTTCTTGAAGATCGCTTGTCCCGACGCTCTGAGGGATTCGGAGGGAGGCAATCAAGGGTAGTCCAGAGGGCAAAGGATTTTATCGACCGGAATTTCAGGAAACGGGACCTCAGCCTGGAGGGCATAGCCGACGCCGTCTCCGTAAGCGCAACCTACCTGAGTTCAATTTTTAAGGCACAATTGGGGACTTCGGTGATCGAGTACATGACCGCAATTCGCCTGGAGCACGCCCGCCGCTACATGCAGGAGAACCCTTTAGCCCTAATCTATGAAGTTGCCGAGTCTTCCGGCTATGGTGACCCATACTATTTCAGCAAGGCCTTTAAGAAGAAATACGGCATATCGCCCTCGAAATGCATGGACCAGTTTAAGGGCCGGCCGGAAGGCTAGGGGGGCGAACCCGGGCCGACCTCCGGCGCTCCCTACAGATACCGGCTTCCCACCTCCCGC
>CAYUPG010000033.1:0-16125 GCA_964446515.1 uncultured Treponema sp. | reverse complement strand
AGATTCCTTGAAGTGTACATATCTCCATCAAGACCGCGGAGCTGGCGAGCGTCATTTCCGATGAGGCCATTCGAACATCCGCCGTAACGGTATTTATGACCGCGAGGGCATCAAGAATCTGCGCCGATCCGGCATTCTGCTCCACCATGGCGCCCTTGACCTCCTCTTGGAGGTCGTACAGCGTGCTGATCAAGGAACGTACCTCGTTGAAAGTGCGTTCAGCGGTATTGGAAGAAGATACAATAGCCGCAATAGCCTTTTGGATCGACTTGAGATTTTTATCGATGCTTTTTGATTGGCTGGTCGAATTTTCCGCAAGGTTGCGTATCTCATCGGCTACGACCGCAAACCCTTTTCCCGCAGCACCGGCGTGGGCCGCTTCGATTGCCGCGTTCATGGCCAGAAGGTTCGTCTTGGAAGCGATGCCTGCTATCAATTCGTTTGCCTCGCTTAGGGACATAGACTGTTTTTCAATAGCTTGGGCCAATTGAACGACTTCTGAAATCTTTGCGGTCCCGTCGTCGGAAACCCGGATCAGATCATGGTAGTGTCCACCCACACGCTCTACATTCTCGGCCACCGATTTTGAAGCCGCAACCATTTCCTCAATGGAAGCAGAGGATTTTTCAACGCTCTCCGATTGTTTTCCAATAAGAGCATTTAGGCGTTCAATCCTGGCCACGATTTGATCGATGGATGCGGAAGATGATGTAATGCTATTTGATTGCCGAAGAACCCCATCCCGCAGGCTCCGCACATTCGCGGCTATTTCCGTGACCGCCGCGGAGACGGTTTCCATGTTCTCAGCGAGTTGCGTACCCGTACGGGATAGTTCGGTGGACGCTTTTACAATATTGGCAATCATCCCTCGTAATGATGAGGTGAAATGATTGAAATGTGCGGCTAAAAGCCCTACTTCGTCTTGTTGTTTCGTTTGAATCACCGTTGTTAGATCGCCGTTGCCCTCGGAAGCCGCTTCAAGCATGCCGACCGTTGCCTTAAGAGGTCGGATCAACCGGGAAATGGCCGACAGGACGACCAGAGCTAGTATGATTAAGCCAAAAACGCCGATAAGTATGGTAATAGCGATGAGCCGGTTCACTTTTGCAAGCACTTCGCTCAACGGGACGACGATAAGGAAGCTCCAGGGCGCATCGCCCGACCCCGACAGTACAGGCGCAAGGTATCTGTACGCACGCTCCCCGTGTTGATCGCCCCCTGCGACGAACCCGAAAGGATTACCTTGGCTTAGCGCGGCGGCGACCCTATTAGAATGGTCGTCCTCCAGTTCATGCGCCGGCTTTCCGATCATAGCCGGATCGGGACTGGTGACTATCGTTCCCTTGTTTGAAAGAAGTTCCCCGTAACCGGTAGAGAAAACTTTAACCGAGCCAAGTTTTTCCTGGAAATAAGAAAGGCTGAAATCAGCGCCGACGACGCCGACCATCACGCCCTCGGAACTCATTATCGGCGCGACGATGCTGCTCGCAAGTTCGGTAGTTTTTGCGTGAGAATCTTCTTTTCCGTGGGTAATATCATAGGGTTCGGCTAGGAATGGTTTCATGGAACGCTTCGCCTCTTCATAGACTGAAGGCATCGATTCACCGGAATAGTCTTTTTTAAAGAGTTCTGTTCCCATGCGGTGCCACCCGATCCGGAAGTGATCTTCTCCGTCGATGATTCCCGGTTCAAATACCACCCATACGTTAAGCAGACGCTTTTCATGGTCCAAAGTTGTCTTCAGCATCGCCTCGACGAGCGGTGAGAGATCTTGCTTGGGAAACATACTGTACAGCGCGAGGAGATTGGAGAGTTCTTTAACGGCGTTCTGGACGCTACTCAGTTCGATCGCAACCTGAGAAGCGTACGACTCGGACCAAGCCTTCGCCTCATTGAAGGCGGACTCCTGCGACGTGGCTTTGATGTTGTAGGCGATGAACGCGACCATCGCGCCGATCAGCAAGGCGCTAAGAACGGTAAATGTCAAGACGAGCTTTGTGCCTAACCTAAGCGGACGCATATTTCCTCCCAAAAAATCAAAATAAAGAATCCTGATATTTTTCGATTAACCGATCGAGCCTTTGATCCAGACTTTGGTCATCGGACGCTGTGAGCAATGAATAATCGTGGGCCGCTATGCGGCAGAATGGTTCCACCAAGCGTGGATCAAAATGGGTCCCGCTTCCGCCTCGGATGATAGCCAAGGATTCTTCCAAGCCAAATGCTTTTTTGTACGGCCGTTTGGATATCAATGCGTCGAAGACGTCTACCAACGCAAATATCCGGGCAGGCAAAGGTATCTCCTCGCCTGCTGTTCCCGCGGGGTAGCCGCTCCCGTCATACTTTTCATGGTGATGTTGGATTATCGAGGCAGCGGCTTCCAATCCTTGGTAATGCTTAACAATATCCATCCCGTGCTTCACATGGCTCCGCATTATTATTGTCTCTTCCGATGTCAAGCCGCCGGGTTTTAAAAGAATGCTGTCCTGTATCGCGATCTTTCCGACATCGTGGAGAAATGACCCGTTGATGAGACCCGCCACGAGCTCTTTGCGGAGTCCGATTTCTTCAGCCAAACGCGATGAAAGGATTGCAACACGATAATTATGGCTATTCGTTTCGCTGTCCCTCTTTGCAACGGCGCTGCCGAGGGACTTCAGTAGACCAATATTTGCCCGCGAAAGATCCCGCGTCGCACGTAAAACCTGACGGTTCAGCAGAATGACCACAGGATATACGACTAAAGCCGTAATGAATATGGTTATTATCACATGGCTGAGTGATAAAAGCAAGCGGGATTTGATAGACTTGATAGTCGCTTCGTCGACTTTATAGACGGCTTCGAAATGCCCGGCAATAAAAGATGGACCTTCATTCAGAGGAACCATTACCAGGATAAATACCTGGCCGGAGGAGATGTCAAGAAATTTTCGGAACTGCGCATTCGGTCCCGGAAGCAATATTGGTTTGGTTTTCTCGATGCTGCGGATCGATTGTTCCTTGGTCGTATCCTTCACTGAGACCATGAGTCGTTTTTCTGCGTCATATAGATTTATTATAACAAAGTGCCCGTCGCTTATATGCGAAGCAATTTCCGACCGGATTTGGTCGATATGGTCCCGACTTGGAGCGGACAAGTATGGGCCGTGGCGTTTGCGGAGAACCATGGTTTCTGCCGCAGCCAAGTCAAGTAAGCTTTTGTCTATCCTATTTAATTCCCGCAACAGAACAACCCCTCCGATCATCGCAGACAGGAGTATCCAAACGGTGAAAAGCCTGAAGATCAAAGCTCTGTGTACGGGGGCCATTTGCCATTCCTCAAAAAAGGGGCGACCGATGGTCGCCCCCATATCAGATGCGAGCAACCTAGAGCGTTATTCCGTGTATCCGGCTTGAAGGGAGAAGAGGGGAACCTCATCTTTTCCGAGCTTGAGGGCCCCCGAGGCTGCTTGGGCGCTCAGCGTATACTTGATGATGGATGACATCTTGAGCGCCGAAGCAGTCAAGGCGATATTCTGCGCCACAAAGCCGGCCGTACCGTGGGCCATCTGCTGGAATAGCCCCGGATTGGACTTTAGGAAGGGCGGGGTAAGCGCGTTGTCCACGGTGAAGACGATCATGAATGCTGAAGCGGGGATGACTCCGGATGAGACCTCGGCGCGGACATCGTTTCCGCTCCGGGACTCAAGCTTGTTGGTATCGGGAAGATATTTCCAGGCGCCCTTTTCGGTGAGAACATACAGGTTGATATACGGATTATCGCCGGAGAAGGACGTTGTGCGGCCTGACTTTGTAGCGCTGGTGACTGCGTCGGTGGGGCGCGGTCCCAGGCCTGCCCAGAGGATTGTGGACAAATCCTGTATAGATGCTTCCTTCTTGACGAAGGTCCGGGCAACCGATCTGTTCGCTATCGCCGCGACCAGGTCCACGCCGCTTCTTTTTGCGGGAGAGGGAAGTGATATGTCCTGTCCGAAAGCGGCGCTTACGGACAGAACAGCCAAAGCGATCGGTAACAATCGTTTCATGTGGTATCTCTCAATTGGAAAGTTTCGCGCAAGACCGCAGGCAACGCAAACAAGATTACGTCCATAAGCAGCATGCATATGCAGAACAATAGCAGGACTATATGAAGGTCGGGTGAACCGATCATGCGGGTTTGGTGTATTTTAGGAAACCAATTAGGATTAAAATGAAAGTATGGTGAACCTTTTCGGTATTATTTAGCGGAATAAAGTCTTCCTTGGAGATGCTATCGAAGAAAATATTCGTTTTTTTCCCGGTGCGTGCTATATTTCTTGATCAGGCAAGCGCATGGATAAAAATAGACCGATAGAATTGTCCGATCTCCTGGATCATGGAGACGGGGAGGCGGTCCTCCGGTGGTGGCGCGACAGCTCCGCCCACATGTACCCGGAGGCCGACTTCTCCAAGGTGGAGCAGGCTTTCCCGCTGGTCGCGGACCTCTACGGCGGGCGCTTTCCCGGCTACGTTCCCTGCCGCACGAACTACCACGACTATCGGCATACCATAGACGTTTTCGTCGCGACGGTCCGCCTTCTGGACGGCTGCCTGCTGGAGGGCCGGGGCGTGGATGCGGAACTGGCGGAGGACACGATGGCGGCGGCCCTCCTCCACGACGTCGGGTACATACAGGACGAGCACGATACCGAGGGCACCGGGGCCAAGTACACCGCCACCCACGTGGTCAGATCCGTGGATTTTCTGCACCGGCACCGCGGGCGCTTCGGCCTGGAGCCGTCGCGGGCGGACCGCATCGGGCGCATCATCCTGGGCACGGACCTGGGCATACCCTGGGACAAGCTGAGCCTGCAGGATTCCGAGGAGGCCCGGTCCGCGTCCATCCTCGCTTCGGCGGACCTTCTGGGGCAGATGGGCGACCGCGCGTACCTGGAAAAGCTCCTCTTCCTCTACTACGAGTTCAAGGAAGCGGGCTTCGGAGGCTACGACAGCGCCTTCGACATCCTGCGCAAGACCGCGGGCTTCTACGCCTCGGTCAAGAGCCGCCTCGATTCCACCCTTGGCTCCGTGTCCCGGGCGGCCAAGGTCCACTTCGCCGCGCGGATAGGGGAGGACCGGGACCTCTACCGGGAGTCCATCGCCCGCCAGATGTCCTACCTGGACTCCATTCTGGAGGACGACACGGTCAATTTCCGCAAGCGCCTGCGGCGCATGGACCTGGAAGAGGTGGAGCAGGAGGAGCGGCGGCGCCTGGCGTCCTTCGGCGTCGCGGCTGCCTACGACCCGGCTTAATCCTCCGCACCCTCCGCAGGAACCGCCTCGGCGGCCCGCTTCTCTTCCTCCGCCCGGGCGGCGGCGGCCTTGCGCTCGTCGGAGAGCATCTTCCTGTTCCAGGCGAAGAGGGCGATGGCGGCGATGAAGATGCCGTCGAAGATGGTCTTCTCCGTGCCCTCTCCGAAGGTGAAGCCGGTGAAATGGCGCACCAGGGTGTAGAGGATCATAAAGACGCCCAAACCTGCGGTGATCGCCAAGAGCCATGATCGTTTCATTTGCATGGCCCCACTATACCCTAAGCCGGGGCATCCGGTATACACTTCTTCCCATGAATACGGATCTCCGCACCCTGCGCGCCGTGGCCGTCGACCTGGACGGCACCACCCTCAAGAACGATTCCACCATGGGCGAACGCACCGTCGCCGCCCTCCGCGCCTGCGCCGACCGGGGCATCGCGGTCCTCATAGCCACCGGCCGGAGCCCCGTGGCCGCCGAGCCCTTCCGCGCCCCCATGGTCTTCTACAACGGCGCAGCGGTCGTCGACGTGCCCGCGGGCCGCCTGCTTGCGGGCACCCTGCTGGACGCCGAGATCGCCGCGGGCTGCGCGGAGCTGGCCATGCGCCGCGGTCTCCACTTCCATGCCTTCCTTCCCGGGGACCGTCTGGTCCACGGGGGCTTCCGACCCGAGGCGGATGCCTACCAGGCGCGCACGGGCCTGCGGGGCGAGGCGGCGGACCTCTCCTCCCTCTTCGTGCCCGGCGGGGCGGGGGAGGGGGGCTGCATCAAGGGCATGTTCATCGCCGAGGGAGCGGTACTCGAGGAAGTCCGCCGGGAGCTTCTGGACCGCTACGGCGGCAGGATCTACGCCGCCCGCTCCCACGCCACCTTCCTGGAGGTGATGGCCGCCGGGGTGTCCAAGGGCCGCGCCCTCACCGTCGCCCTGGAGCTGCGGGGCATCAGTCCGGCGGAAACCCTGGCCTTCGGGGATGCGGAGAACGACCTGCCCATGGCGGAGGCGGCGGGAACCTTCGTCGCCACGGCCAACGCCGCGGAGGGGGTGCGCAGGAAAGCCCGCGCCGTGGTCGCCTCCAACGAGGAGGAGGGGCCGGCCGCCTACTTGGAAGCGCTTTTGCGGGCCTAGGGCCTGTACAAGCCGGACCGGCGGATTTACAGTATAGCTATGGCGCCTATGCATGCTCCCCGGCGGACTCAGGTTCTGGCGGTCTACCTGGCCCGCTCCTTGCCATGGACCGTCGTATCCCTCCTCTTCCTTGCGGACGCCTTCACCCTGCGCCTGGTGCCACGCGCCCCCTGGCCTCTCCTGATCCTGGCTCCGGCCCTCTTCTTCCCCTCAGGCGCCGCCGCCCGGGAAAATTCCGTCCGGGGCCTCTCTCACTCGGTCCTCTTCCGCCTGGCCCCCATGCTCATCCCCCTCATCGCGGGAAGCGCCGAGGCCGCGGGGCTTCTGGACGGCGGGTCCGTGCGGCCCTGGGAGTTGGGCTACCTCGCCGTCGCCCTGGCGGTCGCCCTCCTGGGCCGCCGATTGGGGGCGGACCGGGACGCCGCGGCGGCGGAGGACCTCCGCCGCAGGGAGGAGCGGGAGCGCTCCCTGTCCAAGGTGCGGGATGCGGAGGTGGAGATAGCCGCCCGCATACAGCGGGCCCTCCTCCTGGACCCTCCCGGGCAGTACACCCGAGAGCTTGCCCTGGAGGCCATCACCGTGGCCTCCAACGCGGTGGACGGGGATTTCTACGGCTTCATACCCTTCTCGTCCACCCAGGTGGACATACTCGTGGGGGACGTGATGGGAAAGGGCGTTCCCGCCGCCCTGGTGGGGGCCGCCCTCAAGAGCTCCTTCCTCCGCTCGACCCTCAGGCTCATCGTGGAGGATCCGCGGCGCCTGCCCCTGCCGGAAGAGCTCGTTTCCTCCGTTCACCGCTCGGTGGTCTCGGAACTCATGAGCCTGGACAGCTTCGCTACCCTCCAGTATGCCCGGGTGGACGCCGCGGCCCTCCGCCTGGACTTCGTGGACTGCGGCCACACCTCCTTTTTGCACTACGACGCGTCCCTCAGGCTCTGCTGGGCCCTGCGGGGCACCAACCTTCCCGTGGGCTTCGTCGAGGACCCCGCGTGCTACGCCTACTCCGTACCCCTATCTCCGGGGGATAGGCTCCTCTTTTACTCCGACGGGGTGAGCGAAGCCTCCAACGAGTCGGGCGAGCTCTTCGGGGAGGGACGCCTGGCGGCCATACTCGCGGGAAACGCCGGACTCGAGCCCAGGGAGCTCGTGCGGCGCATCCTCAACACAGCCATGTTCTTCGCCTCCGATCAGGGCTTCCGGGACGACGTGACCTGCGTCGCCGTGGCGGTGGATCCGGAGCTCCCCTCTCCCGTCCGCATCGGCAGGGACTTCACCTGCGAGATAGCGAGCCTTTCGGGCCTGCGCTCCTTCCTCGCTGCGCATCTTGGGGACCTGCCGGCGGCCCGTCGCGACGCGGCCGTCGCGGCGGCCGCGGACGTGGCTTCCGCAGTCATAGCCCTGGTGCCCCGGGGAGACGGGGATGGGTCCTGCCTGGAGGCCGCTGCGGCCCTGCCGGGCTGCGGAGGCGGGGACGAGGGCGAGGGCATCGATGAGATAGAGGCCGTCGAGGCCCTCGGGGCCGCGGAGGCCACGCTCCCGGACCTTCGGGTGTACCGGGTGGAGGTCCTGAGCCTCCCGGGCGCTACGGCTCTCCGCTTCCTGTACCGGGGGCCCTCCCTGCCCTGGCCCCGGGGAGCCCTGCCTGCCCTCTGCTCAGCCCATCCCGGCGCGGCCTTCTCCTTCGGCTCAAGCGGACAGGATCTGCACCTGCTCTCCCTTGTCTTTTCCTGAGGGCTTCCGGGCGGCCGCCCGCGCCCTTTGACAAAAACCGCGAAATATGTAATGTTTCGATATGGAAGAGCGCGTTATTTTCCGCAACCTGTCCCCCATCGACCATCGGTATTCCCTCTCGGAAAAAGACCTTTTCGAATCCCTCGTCCCTTGGATTTCCGAGGAGGCGGCCATAGCCTCCTGCGTCAAGGCGGAACTCGCCCTCATCAGGGCCCACCTTGCGGTCAGGGGCGGGGTGAGCGGCGCCGCGGCGGCTGCCCTCGATCGGGCGGAGCGCTCCATAGATCCCGCCGAAGTCTACGCTGAAGAAGAGAAGACCAAGCACAATATCCGCGCCCTGGTGAACGTCCTCAAGAAGGCCCTTCCCGAGGATCTCGCGCCCCTGGTCCACCTGGGGGCCACCAGCGTGGACATCCTGGACAGCGCCCTGGCCTACCGCATGAAGGGGGTCGCCCAAAAGGTCGTGCTTCCCCTGCTGCGCAGGCTGGAAACCCTGCTCTGCGACCTGGCGGAGCGGGAGGCGGAGACGCCCCAGGTGGGGCGCACCCACGGCCAGCACGCCGTGCCCATCACCGTGGGCTTCGCCCTGGCCGAGTACGTCTCCCGCCTGGGCAAATCCATCCTTGAGATCGAGGCGCGGTCGAATCGGCTCGCGGGCAAGCTCGCGGGGGCCGTGGGGGCCTACAATGCCACAAGCGTCCTCGTGAAGGATCCCGAGGCCCTGGAGCGTGCCTACCTCGCCGAGCTGGGCCTTGAGCCCTCCGAGCATTCCACCCAGCTGGCGGAGCCCGAGTATCTGCTGCGCCTTCTTTTGGAGATGAACGTCGCCTTCGGCGTCCTGGCCAACCTGGCGGACGACCTGCGCAACCTCCAGCGCACCGAGATCGGGGAGCTCAAGGAGGGCTTCGGGGCCGACCAGGTGGGTTCCTCCACCATGCCCCAGAAGCGGAATCCCTGGAATTCCGAACACGTCAAGAGCCTGTGGAAGGCCTTCGCCCCCCGGGTGATGACCTTCTTCATGGATCAGATCAGCGAGCACCAGCGGGACCTGACCAACTCCGCCAGCCAGCGCTTCACGGCGGACTACGTGGCGGGCTTCTGCCAGGCCGTTTCCCGCATGACGAGCGTGGTGGAGGGTCTGGGGGTGGACCGGGAGCGCCTGCTCTACAATCTGCACGGCGGCGCGGGCTCGGACCGCGCTTCCGGCAAGGGCTCCGGCGTGGTCGGCGGCGTCATGGCCGAGCCGGCCTACATCCTGCTGGCGGAGACCGGCGTCTCCGACGCCCACGAGGTGATCCGTCGTATAACCCTGGCCGCGGAGGAGCGGGGCGTCTCCTTCGCCGAAGCCCTCGCCGCCGAGGCCGACACCCTCGCGCGCATAGGGGCCAAGATGGCGGAGCTGGGCCTGGTGCCCTCGGCTGCCGACGCCCTGTCTTTCTTCCGGCAGCCCGAGCGCTACCGCGGCCTGGCGGCGGAGAAGGCCAGATTCCTGGCGCGGAAGTACCGCGCCCTCATGGCGGAAGGTGCGGCCGCGGCCGCCCGCGCACAGTAATGGTTAGGCGCCCCCGCGGGCGCCTTTTTTTATACAGAACAAGGAGTCATGCCATGTTCCAAGAAGCCTATTCGTACGACGACGTCCTTCTGCTGCCGGGATACTCGGATATCCTGCCCAAGGAATGCGACGTCAAAACCGCCCTCTGCGCGGACGTCAAGCTCAACGTCCCCATCATCTCCGCGGCCATGGACACCGTCACGGAGGAGAAGCTGGCCATCGCCATAGCCCTGGAGGGGGGCGCCGGGGTCATCCACCGCAACCTCAAGCCCGAAGCCCAGGCCAAACAGGTCTCCAACGTCAAGCGCTACCTCAACTGGATCATCGATTCTCCCGTGACAGTGGGAATCAACTACACCATCAAGGACGTCAAGGCTCTGATATCCCGGCACGGCGTTTCCGGCATGCCGGTCCTGGACGATTCCGGGCACCTGGTGGGCATCATCACCGGCAGGGACCTCCGCTTCTGCCGGGACGACAGCCTTTCCGTCCTGGACGTGATGACCCGGGATCCCGTGGTGGAGCGGGGAGAACCCTCCCCGGACAGCGCCCGGGAAAAGTTCGACAAGCACCGCATCGAGAAGCTGCCGGTCATAGACTCCGACGGCCGGCTCACGGGACTGATCACCGTGACCGACATGGAGAAGCACGAACGCTTCCCCTACGCCGCCACGGACAAGGCCGGCCGCCTCATCGTGGGCGCCGCGGTGTCCCCCAACGACTACGAGGTGCGCATGCCCCTGCTCAAGGCCGCCAAGGTCGACTTCGTGGTCCTGGACACCGCCCACGGCGACTCCAAGGGCGTCCTGGACGCCGTGCGGGGCATCAAGGCCCAGTTCGGCATTCCCGTCGTCGGGGGCAACGTGGCCACCGCCGCGGGCACCCGCAGGCTCATTGAGGCCGGGGCGGACGCCGTCAAGGTGGGCATAGGTCCCGGGTCCATCTGCACAACCCGGGTAGTGGCCGGCGTCGGGGTCCCCCAGTTCACCGCCGTCTGGGACTGCGCGGAAGAGGCCGCCAAACACGGCATCCCGGTCATCGCCGACGGGGGCGTCAAGTTCTCCGGCGACATCTCCAAGGCCATAGCCGCCGGAGCCTCGGTGGTCATGATCGGCAACCTCTTCGCGGGCCTCAAGGAAGCCCCCGGCCGGGAGATCATCTACGACGGCAGAATCTACAAGGAGTACCGGGGCATGGGGAGCCTCGGGGCCATCAAGGACGGCTCCGGAGACCGCTACCAGATCGGCAAGGACGAGTCCCCGGTGCCCGAGGGCATCGAGGGCCGGGTTCCCTACAAGGGAGAGCTGCGGAATTACCTCCACCAGCTCGTCTCGGGCCTCAAGAAGGGGATGGGATACTGCGGCTGCAGGAACATCGACGAGTTGAAGAAGTACAGGAATTTCGTTAAGATCACCGCCGCGGGCCTCCGGGAAAGCCATGCCCACGACGTGACCATAACCCAGGAAGCACCCAATTATTCCCGCTCGTAAGGAGAGGCCATGAACGTAGTCGTGATCGGAGCCCAGTGGGGCGACGAAGGAAAAGGCAAGATCGTCGATTACCTGGCGAACGAAGCCCAGATAATCGTACGGTTTTCCGGCGGCGCCAACGCGGGCCACACCATCGTGATCGGCAGCGAGCAGTACGCCCTGCACCTCATTCCTTCCGGTGTCCTGTATCCGGACAAGATCGTCGTTCTCGGGGCGGGCATGGTCATAGACCCGGTGGCCCTCTTCGCGGAGATCAAGATGCTCCAGGACCGGGGCATCGACACCACCGGCCGGGTCTTCATCTCCGACCGGGCCCACCTGGTCCTCCCCAAGTACATCAAGATCGACAAGGAACGGGACGCCGCCCGGAAGAAGCCCATCGGCACCACCGGCCGGGGCATAGGCATCACCTACTCCATGAAGAGCGACCGGGACGGCATCCGCATCGCCGACCTCTCCTGGAAGGAGAAGATGGACGAGCTGGACGCGGCGGACCGGGATTTCCTGGCCCCCTACGTCGAGCGCCTGGAGGCCATGGCCATAGACCTCACCGCCTTCCTGGCGCAGCACAAGAATTCCCAGGTCCTCTTCGAGGGCGCCCAGGGTACCCTCCTGGACCTGGACCTGGGCACCTACCCCTACGTCTCCTCCGGCATGTCCTGCGCAGCCGGGGCCGCGGTGGGCGGATGCATAGGCCCCCGGGCCCTGGACAAGGTGCTGGGGGTCTTCAAGGCCTATTCCACCCGGGTGGGCAACGGCCCCTTCCCCAGCGAGTTCGACCCCGACGGCGAGGGCGAGCTGGAGCGCTTCGTCCGGGAGACCGGCCGGGAGTACGGAGTCACCACCGGACGGCCCCGCCGCTGCGGCTACCTGGATCTGGTTGCCCTGCGCTACGCCTGCCGCACCAACTCCATCGACAATCTTGTCATGACCCACCTGGACGTCTACGACTCCATGGAGGAGATCAAGGCCTGCGTGGCCTACCGCATCGGCGACAAGGTCGTTGAGGATTTCCCCTCCTCCATAGAGGCCCTCAACGCCGCGGAGCCCATCCTCCGCACCTTCCCGGGCTGGAAGACCTCCCTCAAGGAAGCCCGGTCCTACGCCGACCTTCCCGCGGAGACCCGGGACTACGTGGAGTTCATCGAGCGCTACTGCGAGACCTCCGTGGGCATCGTATCCGTGGGCTACGACCGCAAGGAAACCTTCATCAGGAAGAGTCCGTGGACAAAATACTGATCCTCGATTTCGGCAGCCAGACGACCCAGCTCATCGGCCGCCGCATCCGGGAATTCGGCGTCTACACGGAGATCATCCCCGGGGACGCTCCGCTTACTCAGGCGGCTCTCGAGGGCGCGGCCGGCATCATACTCTCCGGCTCCCCCTCCTCGGTCTACGAGGAGGGGGCCCCCGTCCCCGATCCCGCGGTCTACTCCACGGGCCTGCCCCTGTTGGGCATCTGCTACGGCCTCCAGCGCATGACCGTCGACAACGGCGGAAAGGTGGAGCCCCTGGCGGAGCGGGAGTACGGAGCCGTCAAGGTCCACCTGGATCCTTCGGCCCTCAATGCGCCGGGCGCCCAGGAGAACGCGGCCCTGGCGGCGGCCTTCCTGGCGGGCTTCTCCGACGGCCCCTCTTCGCCATCCTCCTCGCGCCTGGTCTCCGCCACTATGACGGCCTGGATGAGCCACGGGGATTCCCTGGCCACCCTGGCGCCGGGCTTCCTCCAGGTGGGCAAGAGCGCCCACGGTTTTCCCGCCGTCCTGGTCCATGGCTCCAAGCCCTGGTTCGGCCTCCAGTTCCATCCGGAGGTGACCCACTGCCAGGGAGGAACGGCCATACTGCGCGCCTTCGTCCAGGGGGTCTGCGGCGCTCCCGCCGTCTGGTCCATGGAGAAGTACGTGGAGACGGTCCGCGCCGACCTGGCGGTCCGAGTCGGGAAGAATCCCGTCCTCCTCCTCATCTCCGGAGGCGTGGATTCCACCGTCGCCGGGGCCCTCCTTCTCAAGACGGTGGACCCGGAGCAGGTCCACCTCATGTACATGGATACGGGGCTCATGCGCAAGGACGAGACAAAGCTCGTCAAAGCGAACCTCGAGCGCCTGGGCGCCAAGCACCTGCACATCGTCCACTGCGAACAGGAGTTCCTCTCCGCCCTGGCCGGGCACGAGGACCCGGAGACCAAGCGCAGGATCATCGGCGACCTCTTCATCTCCATCCAGGAGCGGGAGGTCGCGCGCCTCGGGCTCCCGGATTCCTACTTCTTGGCCCAGGGGACCCTCTACACGGACCTCATAGAGAGCGGCAAGGGGGTGGGCAAGAAGGCCCACGTCATCAAGAGCCACCACAACGTCCGCAGCCCCCTGGTGGAGGCCAAGCGGAACGCCGGAAGGATCATCGAGCCCCTGGACCGGCTCTACAAGGACGAAGTCCGCGCCCTGGGGCGGCTCCTCGGCGTGGACGAGGACGTGGTCCGCCGCCATCCCTTCCCCGGCCCGGGCCTCGCGGTCCGCATCCTGGGGGAGGTCACCCGGGAAAAGTGCGACATCCTGCGTGAGGCGGACCACATCTACCTGCGGGAGCTCAAGAAGCGCGGCCTCTACGACGAGATCTGGCAGGCCTTCGCGGTGCTCCTGCCCATACGCTCCGTGGGCGTGGCGGGGGACGTGCGCAAGTACGGCTGGGTCCTGGCCCTCCGGGCCATCGTGAGCGAGGACGGCATGACCGCCGACGTCTACCCCTTCCCCATGAAGGACCTGCTGGAGATCTCCACCCTCATCACCAACACGGTCAAGGACATAGGACGGGTGACCTACGACATCTCGTCCAAGCCCCCGGCCACGATAGAGTGGGAGTAAGGGGGGAAGCCGAGTCTGTCGAGCGGACTCCGCGGCCGCGCCCTAGCGTCGGGCCGCGGGATTCCGCTCTACCCCCTCTCCGGCGGTTTCATCGGGCGCTGCCCGCCGCGGGGACAGGGTCTCCTGGAGCGTTCCCACGGGACAGACTGCGCACCAGGCGCGGGGCTTGAAGTAGAGCCCCAGAGCCGTGCCGACGCCCAGGGAGAGGAAGTAGATGCCCCTGAATACCCGACCTGCTGCCTCCCAACCTCCGCCGCTGCGTATCAATAGGTTGATTACACAGAACAGCATAAAGCCGCACAGCCCCCTGCGGAAGCCCGCGCTCCGCAGCGCCGGGGGCAGGGGAGCGCGGCGCGAAAGGCCCCCAAGGACGGCGGCGTAGGCCCGGCCGTTCGGGCAGGCTTCGGCGCAGAAGCTCCGCCGCCGCCTGAGGTTCATGACTAGGGCCGTCAAGAGGAGCGCCGGTACGGCCAGGCCCAGCAGGGGAACGAAGTAGCCTCCCAGGGCTATCAGCATAACCAGGACCATGCTCCCTGTATCCAGTAAGCTCCGCTTATGATGTATAATATTCATATTGTTATATATATCATTATTTTTGTTTTTCGGCCATCCGTTCTGCGGGCCCCGAGCATCAATCGCCCCGCGCGTCCTTTGACAAAAGGGCGACGGGGGGCGAAACTCTAAGCTATGGGCACTAAAGACGCTTCCGAGCGATCGATCCGACGTTTCGCCCTCATCGCGCTCTCCGCCGCGGCTCTGCTGCAGGCGGCCTGCGGCAAGGGCGAGGATCCTTCTTCCGTTCGTCCGGCAGCGCCCCCGCCGCCCTACCGGGTGTTCTTCGTCATGGATACGGTGGACGATTGGTCCTCCGGCGTCAGGGACGGCTTCGTTCGCCGCCTGGACGACGCCCTGTCCCAGGACGGGCGCTCGGCGGTCTACACGGTGGAGGATACGGAGCTCAAACCCGATAGGGCCGCGGAACTCCTGGACCGGATCCGCCGGGAGAAGCCCGACTTGGTGGCCGCAGCCGTGTATCCCAGCGGCTTCGCCGCCATCCATATCATCCAGAAATTATCCGGCGACGGCGTGCCCTGCCTCGCCATGGAGGCCACGCCGATCGAGGACGGGACCATCCCCTCCTACGCCGCCCCGGGGGGCCACGTCTCCGGCGTCGGCGTCTTTTTGCAGATGAACTCCCTGCTGCGGGTGGCCCGGCGCATCGATCCCGACTTGCGGCGCGTCTACTACCTGTCCTGGAAGGCCATGGCGTCGATCAACGCCTGGTTCGCCGCCGAGCTCTCCCGGGCCGCCGCGGAGGAGGGCTGGGATTTCGCGGGCAGCGTCCTGATCGGCGACCTGGAGAGCGAACAGGAGTACCTCGAGCGCTTCGACGACCGGCAGGGCATCGTCGTAAAGGGAATCAGCGCGTTCGTCGACCGGCAGGGGCGCCGCGTCGTCGCGGACCAGGAATCGACCGTGCGTTTTCTGGCCCGCAACAGGGCCCTCTCGGCGCACTATGATCCGACGAGCATTCAGGCGGGGGGGCCCTTCGGAACGACGGTCGTCTGGGACGACATCGGCGCCCAGCTGGCCGATATGGCCCTCAAGGTCCTCGCCGGAGCCTCTCCCGGCAGCCTCGACTGGGAATATCCCCGGTCCTACAACCTCCTGTTCAACCTGCCGGCGATGCGCCGTCTGGGCTACGAGATCCCGGAAGAGCTGCTGACCGCAGCGTACCGGATCTACACCGACTACGAGGGCACCTATACGGGGAACGCCGATTGAGCGCAGGCGAGCGGGCGGCATCGAGCCGGGAGCGGCCCTTCCGCTCGGGCCTGACGGGCAAGCTCTTCGCCGGGGCCCTGGCCGCGGCGCTCCCTCCCCTGGCCATCGCCCTCGTCTCATCCGTGGCGGTCCACTTGGCCCAGGCCAAGCTGGTGGGGGCCGAAGTGGTGCGCGAGAAGGCCGCCTCCGCCCGCCTCCTCCTGGAGGAGCGGATGGAGCGCCTGCTCCGATTCACGGAGACCACATCCCGGCAGAATTCCCTTGTCGTCAACCTGGATCTGGAGTCGCATCACGTCGCCGCATTCCGGCGCCCCG
>CAYUPG010000032.1:0-16271 GCA_964446515.1 uncultured Treponema sp. | reverse complement strand
GAAACCATGGAGTCGGGGCGCTGAGCGTGCGGATCTATCCCTTTAGTCTGGATGCCTCGTCCGCAGCGGCGGCTGAGCTGCCCGTTCATTTTGAGGGGAACGTCCTCGATTCGTTCTTTTTCCGCCTATCCCTTCGCGCCGCGGGAAATATGGCCTTCGACGCAGGTTCTTCAAACCCTGCCAGGGATGCGTTTCTTCGCGGTCAGGGACTGGATCCGGCTCGCCTGCGCTTCTGCGTGCAGATCCATTCCCGGGATGTTCTCCTGGCGGGCGACCGACCGGCCGGCGAGCCGGGGCGGGCCGACGGGCTGGCGGCGATTTCCCCGGATATGCTGCTTTCGGTGACCGTGGCGGATTGCCTTCCCGTTGCCCTATTCGATACGGAGCACCGGGCCTTCGCCCTGGTCCACTCGGGCTGGAAGGGCACCGGCATAGCCCGGGTGGCCCTGTCCCTCATGGGTCGGACCTGGGGCACCCGTCCCGAGGCCGTCGCCGCGGTGCTCGGCCCCTGCATACGGTCCTGCTGCTATAGGGTGGACGAGGAGCGGGCCGCCGCCTTCGAGGCGGAGTTCGGCGGGGCTGGGGCGTACCCTCTCGGTCCTGTGGTGGAAAGGACGGAACGAGACCCCCGCGGGAGGGAGCCGCAGCCCCGGCTCAACCTGCAGGCCGCCAACGCGAGCATCCTGGCCGAGGCGGGGGTGCGGGAGCTGAGCGTGTGCGGGAACTGCACCTATACCGATGAGCGGCTCGGATCCTTCCGCAGGGAAGGTCCCGAACACTATACCCGAATGGTCGCCGTCGCCGGACGGCTAGGAGTGAACGCATAATGCAGGACGTTAAGGACGCATGGAAGATCCGCATCGCCGCGGCGCTGGATGCCTTGGCCAAAGAAGCGGGCATCGGCGCAGATGTGGACGCATCCCAGGTGGTGGCGGAGATCCCTCCCAAGCCGGAATTGGGGGACCTCGGGTTTCCCATGTTCACCTTCTCCAAGCTGCTCCGCAAGGGCCCGCCGGCCATAGCCCAGGCGGCGGCCGCCTTCCTCGCGGCGGACCCCGAGGCGACGGCCCTGGGCTCCGCCGCCGCGGAGGGGCCCTACATAAACGTCCGTCTTTCCAAGGCCGCGGTTTCCCGCGCCGTCCTTTCGTCCGTTCTGGATTCCGAGCATCCCTTCGGGAGGCCTGAAACCCTGCGGGGCACGCGGGTAATGGTAGAGTTCTCCAGCCCCAACACCAACAAGCCCCTGCATCTCGGCCACCTGCGCAACGACGTTTTGGGCGAAAGCATCTCCCGCATCCTGGCCGCCTGCGGCGCGGAGGTGCGCAAGGTCTGCATCATCAACGACCGGGGCGTCCACATCTGCAAGTCAATGCTCGCCTACGCCGAGAAGGGGGAGGGCAAGACCCCCGAGTCGGAGGGAGTCAAGAGCGACCGCTTCGTGGGGGACTGGTATGTGGCCTTCCACAAGCTCAGCCAGGAAGACGCGGGGGCTGAGGAGCGCGCCCAGGAGCTCCTGCGCAAGTGGGAATCCGGCGACGAAAAAGTCGTGGAGCTCTGGAAGAGGATGAACGCCTGGGCCGTGAACGGCATGAAGGCCACCTACGAGCGCACCGGCGTGTCCTTCGACCAGTATTATTTCGAGAGCGACACCTACCGCAAGGGCAAGGACGAGATACTACAGGGCTTGGCGGCCGGACTCTTTTATAAGGAAGAGGACGGTTCGGTCTGGGTGGATTTGACGGAGGAGGGCCTGGACAAGAAGGTCCTGCTGCGCAAGGACGGCACCTCCCTCTACATCACCCAGGATATCGGCACCGCCATCTACCGCCACAGGGACTGGCCCTTCGACCGTCTGGTCTTCGTCGTGGGTTCGGAGCAGCAGTACCACTTCAAAGTGCTCTTCAAGGTGCTGGAGAAGCTGGGCTTCCCCTGGGCGGAGAACCTGTACCACCTCTCCTACGGCATGGTGAACCTGCCGGAGGGCAAGATGAAGAGCCGGGAAGGGACGGTGGTGGACGCCGACGACCTCATCGACAGCCTCAAGGAGATGGCCCTCCAGGAGATCCGGGAGAAGGAGCGGGAGGCCGCGGTGGGCGACAGCGCGGCGGTGGCCGAGCGCATAGCCCTCGGCGCCCTGCACTACTATCTGCTCCAGGTGTCCCCCACCAAGGACATGCTCTTCAACCCCAAGGAATCCCTTTCATTCAACGGCAATACGGGTCCCTACCTCCAGTACATGGGCGCCCGGATTTCCTCCATGATAAGGAAGGAAGCGGGGAGCGCCGCCGCAGCGGGTGCCGTGCGTCCGGAGCTTTTGGTCCAGGATGCGGAGTGGGAACTGGTGAAGACACTGGCGGATTATCCGTCCGCCGTGGCGGATGCGGCGGCCCGCATGGATCCTTCGGCCCTCTCGTCCTACCTCTACGAGCTGTCCAAGGCCTTCAGCCGTTTCTACCACGATTGCCCCATTCTCAATGCCGAGGATGCCGACCTTGCGGCTACCCGTCTGGCCCTCTCCCGGGGGGTGCTCACGGTGCTGCGCTCCGCCCTGGAGCTGGTCTGCATCCCCTTCCTGGAAACCATGTAGGGGCGGTAGCGGACTCTTGACTACTTGGGTTGCGGCGGTGTATAAAAGCCGAAGCATATTATCCGTTACTATAGAGGACGATAGTTCATGTACGCATTGGTTGAATTCAAGGGAAAGCAGTACAAGGCCGAGAAGGGTTCCTTGTTGAAGGTTGACAGAATCGACGCCGAAGTGGGCGCTGCGGTGGATATCGATTCGGTGCTTCTGGTGTCGGGCGATAAGGTCTCCGTGGGCGCTCCCTACGTCGCGGGTGCCAAGGTTACCGCTGTGGTGGAGAACCACGGCAAGGGCGATAAGATCATCGTCTTCAAGTATATGCCCAAGAAGGACTACCGCCGCAAGAAGGGCCATCGCCAGCAGTATTCCTTTATCCGCATCCAGGAAATCGTCGGGGCGTAAGCCCGTATGATACGCGTCGACGCGGCCATCGATGAGGCGGGGCTTCTGATATCCTGCAGCGTCGACGGCCATGCCGGCGCAGGGCCGCGGGGAGGCGACGTCGTATGCGCCGCCGTCTCCGTCCTAGCAGGAACGGCCTTAAGGGTCCTCTCCAAGATGGAGGGGGTTACGGTTCGCGGCGGCGCACCCGAGCGGGGGGCGTTCCGGATCGAGACCGGTTGCGACGAGCGGGGGGCTTCGGGCCTTTCCGCGGTGGGGACCTTCCTTCTGGAGGGTCTGCAGTCGGTGGCCGGGGAATACCCGAACCATTGCAGCGTGAAATTACGTACGGAACGGAGGCAGCAACATGGCTCGTAAGAAGGGCGGCAGCGGCGCCAAGAACGGCCGCGATTCGAATCCCCAGTATTTGGGCATCAAGGCATCCGGCGGATCAATCGTCACGGCGGGATCCATCATCGTCCGCCAGCGCGGCACCAGGGTGCATCCGGGGGTCAACGTGGGTTGCGGCTCCGACTACACCCTCTTCGCCCTGGTCGACGGAACGGTATCCTTCTCCGAGCGCCGCGGACGCAAGTTGGTCGGCGTCGTTCCCGCCGGGTCGGCCGAATAACGATCACCCTCCGGATAGGCCGAGCGCCTGGTTCCGGTCGTGTGCGCGGCGCGCCCTGGGGGCGCGCCGTTTGTGTTTTTGGACCCTATGCAGAAGTTCGCCGATGAAGCGTTGATTGAAGTATCCTCGGGCAAGGGGGGCAACGGGTGCGTCGCCTTCCGCAGGGAAAAGTACGCCGCCATGGGCGGCCCTTCCGGCGGCGACGGCGGCAGGGGCGGGGACGTGATATTCGAGGTGCGCAGGAATCTGCGTACCCTGGCGCACCTGCGCTACAAGCAGACTTTCCGGGCGGAGAACGGCCGGGACGGAGAGGGTTCCCAGCGCTACGGCCGGAACGGGGAGGATATCGTGGTTCCCGTTCCCCCGGGCACCATCATCCGGGACGCGGAGAGCGGGGAGCTCATCCGGGACTTCGGCAAGGACGAGGGGCGCTTCCTCTTCCTCAAAGGCGGAAACGGCGGCTGGGGGAACATCCACTTCAAGTCCTCCACCAACCAGGCGCCCCGAAAGGCCCTGCCGGGTCAGGACTGCGAAAGCCGGCGGCTCCGGGTGGAGCTGCAGGTCATGGCCGATATAGGCTTCGTCGGGCTTCCCAATGCGGGAAAGTCGTCCCTCCTGGACCGCTTCACCAACGCCCGGCCCAAGATAGCTCCGTATCCCTTCACCACAAAGATTCCCAACCTAGGCATCCTCACGGTTGACGACCGGGACATCATCCTCGCGGACATCCCCGGCCTCATAGAGGGGGCCTCGGAGGGCCACGGCCTAGGCATACGATTCCTCAAGCACATATCCCGCACTGCGCTTTTGGCCTTCCTCATCGACCTTTCCGACGACGGCTACCTTGCGGCCTTCGATACCCTCCTCAAGGAGCTGGGCGCCTTTTCTCCGGAGTTGACCGCCAAGCGGCGGCTCGTGGTCTGCACCAAACTGGACCTGGAGGGCACGGAGGAGCGTTTCGAGGAGTTCATTTCCAAGTACCCCGAGGAGCGGGTCCTGGGTATTTCCGTGTTTTCCGGCCGGGGCTTGGCGGAATTGTCCAAGGCCTTCGCGGAGCTCGTCGACCGTCTGGATTCCGCGGAGGCGGATGAGGCGTGAGGCTCGCGGTACTCGGGGGCAGCTTTAACCCGGTGCACCTGGGGCACCTGGCCCTGGCGGACGCGGTCCTCCACGCCTATTCCTACGACCGCGTGATTCTGGTTCCATCCTACAAGAACCCCTTCAAGGAGGCCGCTGAGGGAGCCCGTCCACAGGATAGGCTAGATATGCTCGCCGCCGCAACGATAGGCGACGGACGCTTCGGTCTCGAGGACTGCGAGATACGGCGCGGCGGCGTCTCCTACATGATAGACACCGTCGCGGATCTCATGGAGCGCTACAGGCCTGAGGGCAAGATCGGCCTGATACTGGGGGACGACCTTGCGGAGAGCTTCCCCGCCTGGCGCGAGGCCGGCGCCCTGGCGGACATGGCCGACATTATCCTGGGCAGGAGGCTGCCTCAGGCCGAGCCCTTCGCGTACCCCCACAGGATCTTGGACAATGCGGTCCTGCAAGTATCTTCCAGCGACCTGCGCCGCCGCATCGCCGGCGGGGAGCCTTGGCGCTATCTCGTTCCGACCCTGGCGGCCTCCCTCATAGAGGAGCGCCGCCTCTACGGCTGCGGCGCTGCGGGTTCCGCTTTCGGCGCGGGCCGAAAGGGCGTGGCGGACATCGAGACCTTCGCGTTCCGCCGTCTTTCGACGGAGCGGTTCCTCCATTCCCGCAGCGTCGCCCTGCAGGCCGAAGCCCTGGCCGGCCGCTTCGGCGCGGACCGGGCCGGGGCCTATTTGGCCGGCATCTCCCACGACCTCTGCAAGGACCTGCCGGAGGCCGACATGATGCGCCTTGCCCTTGCGGACGGCGCCGGCCTTTCCGACCTGGAGCGGTGCAAGCCTTCGCTGCTGCATGCCCGGGCCGCGGCGCGGCTGCTGGAGGAAAGCTTCGGCCCCATGGAGGCCTCCGTAATGGAGGCCGTCCGGCTGCACACCTCCGGGGCGCCCGGCATGGGGGTCCTGGCGAAGATCGTCTACATCGCCGATAAGATAGAGCCGCGCAGGGAATCGGTTTCTCCCCGGCTGCGGGAGCTGGCCGCTCGGGCGGATTTGGAGACCCTCTTCCGCGCGGTGCTCTTCGACACCGCCGAATATCTGCGCCGGAGGGGCAAAACCGTTGCCCCCGGAACCGAGGCCCTCATTGCCCTGTACGGGTCAAGGGAGGATGCATGAGGACGGTCAAGCTGGACAGCAGCTTCATCCTTTTGAGCGCCATTTTCCTTCTTGCCGCAGCGGGCGGCCTGACCGTCATCTTTGCGGTCCGCGCGGATCCCCTCAAGGAAGCCCTGTCGGGCGACAGGGTCGTAAGCACCCTGTTCGTCATCGAGGACGGCGGAAAGCCCCTCAGCTCCTTCGTCCTCATGTATTATCCGGAAACGGCCCGGGGCGCCGTGTTCGACGTGCCCGGTTCGGTCGGCTTGATCATCCAATCCTTGAACCGGGTGGACAGCATCGATGCCCTCTACGCGCCCCGCCGGTACGGCGATTTTCAGCGGGAAGTCGGCAGTCTGCTGGGGCTGGATATCGCCTTCAGGGTGATTCTCAGCGTGGAGAATCTGGCAGGGCTGGTGGACCTGCTTGAGGGCGTAGAGCTCTTTGTTCCCGATCCGATGGCCGTTTACGGCGCCGGCGACCCCATCCTGCTGCCCTCGGGCCTCGTGCGCCTGGACGGAGGCAAGGCGCGCCTCTATGCGACCTACGAGCTTGCGGAGGACGATAGGGAGGACGGGGTGACCCGCAGGCAGCGGCTCTTTCTGGCCCTCCTCAAGCGCCTGGGGGAGCGGAACGAGTATTTGAAGGGAAGCGAGGTGTTTCCCTTCTTCGACTCCCTCATCGAGACCTCCGTGGACGGCCGGACGGCCATGCGGCTCTTCGACGCCTTCGCGGCCCTGGATTCCGACCGCATAGCCATGCAGCGCGTGGGGGGCAATCTCCGGGAGGTTTCCGGCAAAACCCTCCTATTTCCCTTCTACGACGGCAATCTGATCAAGGAGATCGTAAAGCAGACCCTGTCCTCCCTGGTGCGCAAGTCTGAGGGAACCATCACGGAGCGGGTCTTTACGGTCGAAGTGCTCAACGGCACGCCCTCCTCCGGCTTGGCCCGGAGGACCGCGGAACTGCTGCGGGGTTTCGGATACGATATCATCGCCGTCTCCAACGCCGATAGGAATGATCATGAGAAGACGACGGTCGTCGACCGTTCCGGCTACGAGGATATGGCGCGCATCTTCGCCGATGTGATACGCTGCTCCAACATACGAAGCGAATCCCGCTACCAAGACTCCATGGATCTGCAGAACCTGGAAATCAGGGCGGATTTCACCATCATCATAGGGAAGGATTTTAATGGACGCTACGTTGTCGAATGATATTTCCGCTCAGGCCGTGGCCCTCGGCGCCCTCATTGCGGACCACAAGGGTAGTTCCGTCGCGGTATTGGATCTGCGGGGCTTGAACTCCTGGACGGACTTTTTGATCGTCGCCACGGTGACCAGCTCGGCCCACCAGCGGGGCCTCCAGCGGCACATCAAGGATTTCGCCACCGAATCGGGTTTGGAAATCCTCAGGCGGCGCCGCAAGGCTCCGGCGGAGGACGAGTGGAACCTCATCGACATGGGATCCGTGGTGGTGAATCTGATGACCGAGCGGGCTCGAAAATTCTACGACCTGGAGCGGCTCTGGAGCTCCGCGGCGGTGGCCTGGAAGTCCGCCGAATAGGCGGAGGCAAAAAAAAGGACCGCCCACCGGGATGGTCGGTCCTCTCAGGTCTGCGGCAGGATCTTACTCGTCGAAATCGTCGTAGTCGACGTCCTCTTCGTAGTCGAAATCCTCTTCTTCCTCGTCCTCGAAGTCGTCGTCGAAGTCCTCGTCGTCGTCGAAGTCTTCGTCCTCATCTTCGAAATCGTCGTCGAAATCCTCGTCCTCATCCATGTCGTCGAAATCGTCGTCCTCTTCGGCCTCGTCGTCGTCGAAATCATCGTCGAAATCATCGTCGAAGGCGGCGAAGGGGAAGGGAAGACCCTCGGACTGCCCGGAAATCATGGGGATCAGGGCGAGCGTGTCATCGGCATTGATGGTCTCGTAAGGAACCATAGCGTACTCCGTTAGGAACTGATATTTCCCTTGAAACATAAGGGAGAGTTTCAGCATCTGTCAACAGGTTTCGCCGGTGCGGAGAAAAAAAATCTCCACTCTGCCGAAAAAGCCGTGACCCGCCGCAATCGCGCATTGGAACTCTTAAATTATCTTACTATTCTTGATCGCCAAAATGCAAGAAAAAACGCCGAAATCGCCTGAGACGGAAAACATGTAGCGATCGTCCGCCTCGGGCAAGGCGGCTTGGACCCCCGTACCGGAAAGCACCGTGGGGGGCGTTATCATGCAGTCCACTCCGCGCTCGGAGAGCAGGATCGTGGCCTTCCCTCCGATCTGGTTGCTGATCTCCGACAGGGCCGCCTTCCGGTACTGCGGATCCTCCGCGCTCTCCCCTTCCATGCCGAGGTGACCGGATAGATGATCCACGAAGGCTATGGAACTTTCAGGGGGAAAATGAAGCACCAAGTGCCCCTTCAGGTCCCCCACCAAGCCCACCATAGCCAGGATCTCCGTATCCTGGGGCGAGGCGCCTGATCCGTTCTTCTCTGTCTGTACCTTGATGCGGGGGAACCCGATCTCCTGAAGGACCTGTTCCGCGGCGGCGATGAAGGACGCTGTTATACGGTTTTCCACAAAATCAGTATAGTTCCACCCCGGTGTGACGTCAATCTATAGTTTTCGGGAGCCTTTACAAAACCCATATTTTAAGTATAATTGGCCACCGATTATGCGGGGTGGTTTACTTTTTGCGGCGCCATGCAAGATCAACCTCCACCTTGCCGTATTCGATCGTCGTGCCGATGGTTTTCATGATTTGGAGAGCCTGTTTCAGGCCCTCTCATTCGGTGATGAGCTTTGGTTCGAGTCTTTGAAAGAACGTTCCGTTTGCGAGCTGCGTATGGACGGCTCGGTGCCGCCGGAACAGAATAGCATCGTCAAGGCGGTGGCCCTCTTCCGCTCCGTTACCGGTTTCGACGGGGGGCTCAGGATCACCGTCGACAAGCGCATCCCCATGGGGGCCGGGCTGGGCGGAGGTTCCTCCGACGCGGCGGCAACATTGGCGGCCCTGGATTCCATCGCCGGGACGGCCTTGCCAAAGGCGGCGCTCCACGATATGGCCTGCCGTCTGGGCAGCGACGTGCCCTTCTTCCTGTCGGCGGCGACGGCCCTGGTGGGCGGGCGGGGAGACCGCATACGGCCCGTCCGGGGGCCGGCGGACCTTTCGGTGGTGTTGGTGAATCCCGGCTTCCACAGCGATACGGCCGCCGCCTTCAGGGTCTTGGACCGCGCCAGAGAGGGGGGCCTCGTTCCTCCCTGCAGCCCCTTGGGCGAATCGGTCCTGCTGGATGCCCTGGGCTCCCATCCCGGAGGGTGGCCCTTCTTCAACGATTTCCTTCCGGCCTTCCTGGCGCTGCTGCCCGAGGAAGAGGCTTCCGCCTATAGGGGCATGCTTGCGGACCTTCGTCGCCGGGGCGCCGATTTCGCGGGCCTTTCCGGCTCCGGTTCCACCTGTTTCGGCGTCTTTGCCGATCCTAAGGCGGCGGAACGGGCGGTTTCACCCCTTTCCGAGGCTTGGAATCGCGTTCATTTGACGTTTCCCCTTGCGCGCCCTGTAGATGCGGTAGTACAATAGCACCTGCATCTATAACCTGGGGCCAGAATTAAAGAGGAGAACGCCATGGAGATCACCGACATCAGGATCCGCAAGGTGGCCGGAGAAGGGAAGCTGAAGGCGTACGTGACGGTTACATTCGACGACTGTTTCGTGGTCCACAATGTAAAGATCATAGAGGGCAAGAGCGGTGTCTTCATCGCCATGCCGAGCAGGAAAACCAGGGCGGGCGAATATAAGGATGTGGCGCACCCGATCCATCCGGAGTTCAGGTCCGAGCTTCAGACGAAGATTTTGGATATCTACGATTCGGGTAACGTTCCGGACGATCCGAACATAGAATTATAGCTTATTGGGACGTCGGCAAGTGGTAAGCCACCGGGTTTTGGCTCCGGCATTCGCAGGTTCGAATCCTGCCGTCCCAGGAATATGCGCTCGCTTCCGGAGCGCTCGTTAGGGAAGGAGTATAAGCATGAATCAGGTAGTTTTCGCGGCCCGCAAGCGGGTCGATACGGGGTCCGCCGTTTCCGGTCGGCTTCGCCGTTCCGGCCGCATTCCCGCGGTGATGTACGGCCGTTCCGGCCAGGCTTTCGCCATCGATCTGGATGCCCTGGAGTTCACCAACGGCGTCAAGTCGATCTCCGAGAGCACCATCGTGAAGCTGGATATCGACGGAACCGCCCACGAGGCCTTCGTCAAGGATACCCAGCGGAATATCCTCAACGGAAAGATCCTGCACGTCGACTTCTATGAGGTCGAGAGCGGCAAGGTCCTCCACGCCAGGGTGCCCCTGCACGTGGTGGGAACCGCCGCCGGAACCCGGGAAGGGGGAATCCTGGAGGCTCCCCTCCACGAGATCGAAGTGGAGTGTCTGCCCAAGGATCTTCCCGAAGGCATCGACGTGGACGTGTCCGCCCTCAAGGCGAACCAGTCCATCCACGTGCGGGACCTCAAGCTCGCCGCGGGCATCAAGATCCTGTCCAACGGGGACCAGGTGGTAGCTCTCGTCAAGTTCGCCAAGGGCGAAGGGGCCGGCTCCGAGGCCGCCGAGGCGGAAGCCCCCAAGGCCTAGGCTGCTTCCTGTAGCCGGTTCAGCCGTCCGTTCCCTGCGGGATGGGCGGCTTGTTTTTTAGGAGCATCCTATGGAAGCCATAGCGAGCTCTTTCGAGTCCGAAGCGGCCGCGGTCCTCAGAGGCCGCGCCGCGGGCTCTTCGATTCTCGTCGCCGTCTCCGGCGGGGCGGATTCCACCGCCCTGTTGCTGTCCCTCGCGTCCCTGCGCCGCAGCCTCGGCCTGCGCCTGCACTGCGTGCACATAGACCACGGCATCAGGCCGGAGTCCGAGTGCCGAGCCGACGCCGCGGCGGTGCTCGCGCTGTGCCGGCGCCTGGGGGTGCCCGCTTCGCGCTACCGGATTCCCCGGGGCAGGATAGCCGCCCTGGCCCGGTCGGAGGGGGGCGTGGAGGCCGCGGCGCGGCGTCTACGGCACGGCATCCTGAGGCGGGAGCGCCGAAGGGTAGGGGCCCGCTGGATAGCCCTGGGCCACACCCGGGACGATGCCCTCGAGCACGTGCTGATGCGTTTCCTTAAAGGCGCGGGGCCAGCGGGCCTGGCCGCGCTTCCTGCGGTCAAGGATCCCCTCATCCGCCCCCTCGTCGCCCTTCCGCGGAGCCGGGTGGAATCCTACCTGGCGGCCCGGGACACGCCGTACCGCACCGATTCCACCAACGCCGATCAGCGCTATTTCCGTAACCTGGTCCGCGCCAAGCTTGTTCCCCTCTTGGACGGCGCTTTTCCTTTCTGGCGTAATTCCGTCGCGGCCCTCGCGGAGACCCAGGCCTTAGCCGCCCGCGCCGTCGCCGAGGGCGCCCGGGACTCCCTTCCGTGGGAGAGCGTGCAGTCCGGCCGCCGCCGCACGCTGCGCGTCCCTCAGGAGGACTTCTTTCGGGCATCTCCCCTGCTGCGGGAAGAAGCCCTCTACGCCGCCCTGGGGGAGCTGTCCCGCCGAGTCCCCGGTCCGGGCGCCTGGGGCGCTCCGTCGCCGCGCATCCCCAGGAGACGGAGCCTCAGGCTCTTCGCCTCCGCCGCGGTGGACTCCTTGGACCTGGGGACGCTGCGGATAGACCGCAGGGGGGAATGGATCGAGGTGTCCGAGTCCGGCTCCCCCGAGTCCTTGGCGGGCTTCTCGCTCCTGGTGGAGGGCACGGGCGTCTACGACCTGGGCTACGGCGTTTCGGTGGAAGTGCGGTCCGCGGCAGGCCGCGCCGGGGAGACCCGCTTCGGCGGGGAATCCTTCCCCGCGTCTCTTCCGGCGGTCCTGCGGTCGCCCTTCCCGGAGGACCGGCTCTTCCAGGGCGGGCGTCTGCGGCGCATCAGTGAAGTACTTGATAGGGCAGGCTGTTCGGGATATACCGATATAATCGTTGCGGAGGATGCATTTGGGATTGCCGCCCTCATCCTCCAGGCGGTAGATTCTAAGGCAACGCTTATAGCATCGGATGAGGACGGCGGCCCTCGGCATCTGCTTTTTTCCATGCTAGCTCGGAGGTAAAATGCTTAACGATCAGAACGACAAGATGCCCCCGCGGCCGCCTATCCAGGGAGGTCGGGCGAACCGTTTCGCCCTCATCTTTTTTCTCCTGGTGGTAGGCCTCTTCGTCGCCTACTTCTTCAGGGGCGACGGCGCGGCGGTGCAGGAGATACCCTATTCCACCTTCACGGCCTACCTGGAGCGCAACGAGGTGGAGGCGGTCAAGATACTCGACGGCTCGACCATAGAAGGAGCTCTCAAAGGGGCCTCCGGCGACATGGTGCGCTTCAAGACCATGATCCCCTACCAGGATCCCTCGCTGCTCACGGAGCTCCGTGACCGGGGGGTGAAGATCTCCGGTTCCGTAAGCGGCCTGACCCCCATGCGGATCTTCGTGGAGTTCCTCCCCTGGATCATCGGCTTCAGCTTCATCTGGCTCATGTTCCGGAACGCCCAGGGGGCGGGAAACAAGGCCTTCCAGTTCGGCAAGAGCAAGGCTAAACGCTACCTGGACGCCGGCAAGAAGATCACCTTCGCCGACGTGGCGGGCCAGGAGGAGGCCAAGTACGAGCTGCAGGAAGTGGTCGCCTTCCTGAAGAATCCTCAAAAATTCACCAAGATGGGGGCGCGCATTCCCAAGGGCGTGCTCCTGGTGGGCATGCCCGGCACCGGCAAGACCCTGCTAGCCAAGGCGGTGGCCGGGGAAGCCGGGGTCGCTTACTTCCACATGTCCGGCTCGGACTTCGTGGAGATGTTCGTGGGCGTAGGCGCCAGCCGGGTCCGGGACCTCTTCGACCAGGGGCGCAAGAGCGCGCCCTGCATCATCTTCATCGACGAGCTGGACGCGGTGGGGCGCACCCGTGGCGCCGGCTACGGGGGCGGACACGACGAGCGGGAGCAGACTCTGAACCAGATGCTGGTGGAGATGGACGGTTTCGACTCCAAAGACGGGGTCATCATTTTGGCGGCCACCAACCGTCCCGATGTTCTGGATCCCGCCCTTCTGCGTCCCGGCCGCTTCGACCGGCAGGTGGTGGTCGCCATGCCGGACATCAAGGAGCGGGAGGCCATACTCCGCATCCACGCGGCAAAGATCCCCCTGTCCCCGGACGCGGACCTGGGGCGGCTGGCCCGGGCGACCCCGGGAACCAGCGGCGCCGATCTGGCCAATCTGGTGAACGAGGCGGCCCTCTTCGCCGCGCGGAAGGACAAGCCCACGGTGGAGATGGAGGATTTCGAGGAGGCCCGGGACAAGATCCTGATGGGGGTGGCCCGCAAATCCCTGGTCATGTCCGAACGGGAGAAGCGCATGACCGCGGTCCACGAGGCCGGCCACGCGCTACTGCACTACTATCTCAAGAATGCCGATCCCCTGCACAAGGTCACCATTGTGCCCCACGGCAGGGCCCTGGGCATGGCCATGTCGCTTCCCGAGGAGGACAGCTACAGCCGCACCAGGGGCTGGATAGAGGACCGGATAGCCATCATGTACGGCGGCTGGGCGGCGGAGAAGCTCTTCTACGACGAGACGACCACGGGCACCAAGCAGGACATACAGCAGGCGACGGAACTCGCCCGGCGCATGGTCTGCGAGTGGGGCATGGCCGAGGAGCTCGGACCCGTGGCCTACGGCCAGGAGGACGAGCCGATCTTCATCGGCAAGGAGATAGCCCGGCACAAGGACTATTCCGAGGATACGGCCCGCAGGATAGATGCGGCGGTGCAGAAGATCCTCAAGGCGGGTATAGCCGCCGCGGAATCCATCCTCGCCGAGCAGAGGGCGGGCCTTGAGAAGCTCGCGGACGCCCTCATCGCCCGGGAGACCCTCGTGGACGACGAGGTGCGGGTCCTGCTGGGCCTTCCCGAGCGGCCGATATCCGCGGCCTTCGCCGAGGCTGCCGATTCCGAGGGGCTTCCCGGCGGAGCGGAAGGAGCCTAGGGTGCGCCGGAACGCCCTAGCCGCCGCGGGGCTGCTCGCAGCCCTTGCCATGACGCTTTCCGCCCAGGATGCGCGGAATGGGACCGGCGATGCGGCGGTGGCCCAGGAGTACGCCCGCTGGGCTCTGGAGGCTCTCCAGTCCGGTCGGCTCGCGGAGGCGGAGGAAGCCTTGGAGCGGGCCTCCGATTTCGCCGACCTCTCCTCCGACCTCTCCTACCTCCTTGCCCTCGCGCGGCTCCGCTCCGGCAGACCGATGGGGGCGGTCCTCGAGGCGGCGCGGCGCGGCAGAAAGGCCGATCGCTGGCGCATCTACTCCGACGCCGACGCCGCGAAGCTGGAAAGCCGGGCCCTCATAGGCATCAGGGCCTTCGACGAGGCCCTCTCCGTCATCGCCCGTCTTCCGGAGGACGCGGATACGGCCTACCTGCGCCTGCAGGCCCTCAGGGGGGCCGAGGACGGACGAAGCTTCCAGCGCGCCTTCCGCGCCGCCCTCGACGCCTATCCGGCGGATCCGCGCTTCGCCCGTTTCCTGCTGGAGTCACTGGCCGGGCGCCTCCCCGGGGAGGGCGAGCAGGCCCTGGTGGATGCCGTCCTCCGACGTCTGCCTTCCCTCATCCCCCTGGAGCAGAGGCTCGGCTATTTGGCCGCTCCTTTCGTCCGGGATGCGGATGAGCGGCGCCGCATGGTGGGAGCCTATCGCGCCCTGGGGAATCCGGATATCGCGTCCCTTGCCCCCGCCCTCGAGCTCGGCCTCATGGACGAGAAGACCGCCGTCGATGAGCTCTTCGCCGCCTCTCGGGGGGGGATCACCGATATCGCCGTGTTCCGCGCACTCTGGAAGCTCCTCCGCAACGATGCGGCCCGTTCTGCCTTTGGAGCCGCCTTCTCCGATTTCTCCGGGGTCCTTACCGAGGACGGGGACGGAGACGGGAGGCCCGAGTCTTCCGTGCGCTACGAGCGGGGGCAGGTGCTGAGCTTCGCCTACGATGCGGACCAGGACGGCATTTGGGAGGGGGAGCTGGACTTCCAGGACGGCCTGCCCGTGGCGGGAACCCTCGCGGCGGAGGGGGAGCGGAGTTCCGCTTCCGCCCCCTTCGCCCGCCCCGTCTCCCGGGAGGAGCGGGGGAGCCTGCGCATCTTCTGGGAACGCTATCCGGCGGTGCGGCGCGCCGAGCTGGGCTCCCACGTCTTCCACGCGGTGCCGGGGGCCTTCCATGCAGCCCCCGTGCAGATGGCCGGCCTCTTCGGATCCTTCCTGTATCCCCGGTGGGATGAACGGCAGGCGCGGATTTCCGAGCGTTCCCTGGTGTCCTTCTCCTTCGCCGTCGAGCGTCCCGGTTCGCTCATGGATGGTTCGGTCGAGCGCATCGAGCTGCTCCGCGGCATACCGCAGCGGGCGCTTGCCGTCTACGGCGGCCGTCCGATCGCCGTCACCGAGTACGAACGGGGTATGCCCGCCCGCCAGCGTCTTGACCTTGACGCCGACGGCCGCATGGAAACCCGGCGCCGTTTCCGCGTCGAGGCCTCCCTGCCGGCGGACTACGACCCCCTGCGTGTAGAGGGACGCCTTGAGTACTCCGAGAGCGACTGGGACGGCGACGGCCTCTACGAATACACCGAACGCTATGCCGCCGACGGCAGTGTGGAGCGTTCATGGGAGAAATGACCATGGGCAAGAGCTTGATGTTGCGGACCGCCGTGTTGATCCTGTGCTCGGTCCTTTTTTCCTGCGCCACTGCGGAACAGCGTCTGCGGTATCCCGTTTCCGTTTCCCAGCTGCGGCTGGGGGACATAGAGAAGACGGTGGAGGACGATCCCGTCTCGGCCATCCACCTCCTGAGCGCCTACGAGGCGCGGTACGGCGAGGAGGGCGAGGAGGGGGCTCAGGTGGCCCGCTTGCGGGAGCAGGCCCTGGCGGGCCTCGTGGCGCGGCTCGAAGCCGCGGCGGCCGCATCCCGCTGGGACGAAGCCTCCTCCTACTCCCGATCCTTGGCCGCGGTGCTGCCCGATTCGGAACCCCTGTTCTCGGAAGCCGAAGCGGCCCACGAGTACGCCGATTCCCTGCTGGCGGAGGGCAAGACCCTGCAGGCCCTGCTCTTGGCGGTGCGGGCCCACAAGCTGCGTCCCCTGGACGGGGCGGACGCCGCCTCCTATCTGAAGGTGGCCGCCGCGGCGCGCCAACGGAGGACCGCCGCTTTCTTCCTGTCCATACTCCGGGACTCCGGCTATGCTTCGGATGATCCGGAATACGCCGCGGCGGCAGCTTTCGCGGGAGGGCGGGATCACCCGGCGGACATGATCAAGGGCGTGGCGACCGTCCTCGTGGATCGGGGCATACGCATCGAGAAGGGCAGGGGGCTTCCGGACCGGGTCATCGGCTCGGCCTTCTTCATCGACTCGTCGGGCCTG
>CAYUPG010000031.1:579-16425 GCA_964446515.1 uncultured Treponema sp. | reverse complement strand
ACAGCCGGAACGGACTGCTCAATGTCCTGCTCAGGGTGCTCGGATTCCCGGGGCCCTTTCCGGTCTGGCTTGGCGATCCTTCCGTCGTTCTTTTTTCCGTATCCGTACCGGTCGTGTGGCAGTATATAGGGCTGTACATGGTCATCCTATTAGGGGCCCTGGAGAGCATCCCTAAGGAGGTGCTTGAGAGCGCGATGATCGACGGCGCTTCCGGCCTTCAGCGGAGCCTTCGCATAATGGTCCCCATGATTTACCCGACGTTTAAGGTCGCGGTGATGATCTGCGTATCCGGAACCTTGAAGATCTTCGACCACATCTTCGTGCTCACCGGCGGCGGTCCCGGAAAGAGCTCCATGACGATGACCCAATACAACTATGTCACATCCTTCAATATGATGCAGCTGGGCTATGGTTCGGTCGTTTCAATAGGAATCATCGTAATAATTCTAGGCATTACGGTAGCGGTGATCAGCGCAATGGGAGGAAAGCGCTATGAATAAGGCTGCGCTTCAATCGATCGTCAGGTTTGCCGTGAATGCAGTAATCGCGCTGTTTTCTCTATCCTGCGCCTTCCCGTTGGTTTGGATAGCGTACACCTCGCTGAAAACGGCGAAGGAATACAACAGCAGTATCCTCTCCCTTCCTTCCGCTTTCAATACGATCAATTATGCCGTTATTCTGCGGAACGCCAAGTTCGGCACCTACTTTTTCAACAGCATGATCGTGTCGCTCATGACCTTGCTGCTGGTCCTCGCCTTTTCCTTCAGCGCCGGATACTTCATATCCCGCAGACGCTTTTTCGGCAGGTCCTTCATCTACGGCTACTTCCTGCTCGGCATGGTCGTGCCTACCCACGCATGGCTGCTGCCGGTATTCGTCCAGTTCAAGCAGCTTGGAATCCTCGACAAGCGGTGGACCTGGGTAATCCCCTCGGTCGCCTTCGCGCTGCCGATGGCCGTGTTCCTCATCGAGAGCTACATAAAGAACATCCCGAAGGAGATGGAAGAATCCGCCGTCGTCGACGGCAGTTCGATACTCAGGACTCTAGTCTCAATCATTCTGCCCCTATGCAGGCCGGTGATTGCGACGGTGCTGATTCTGACGTTCAACAGCTCTTGGAACGAATTTCCCTTCGCCCTCGTGCTTATTAATAGGAGCATCCTTAAAACGGTCCCGGTGGCCCTCACCATGTTCATGGGCGCCTACACGACGAATTATCCGCAGTTGATGGCGGCGCTCTGCATCGCCGTGCTTCCGGTCGTCCTAGTGTATGTCGCATTTTCCAAGCAGATCGTGCAGGGCATGACCGCCGGGGCCGTGAAGGGTTAACTCCTTTTCAAAAAGTCGAAGCTTCCCTTGGGGGCCCGGAGCTGGGCTTCCAGAAGGGCGGGGAAGGCGGCGGCGCGCCGGGCAAGGTCCGTGCCGTCCCAGGGGTAGAAGCCCATATCCGTAAGGAACTGCGTGGCCGCCAGGATGAACTCCGACGCCTCCAGGGGATGCTCCGTGGAGAAGACCCCCTCGGAGCAGCCCTGGCGCACCACCTGCGCGAAGAGGGGCGCGAGCTTGAGGAGGTAGCGCCCCAGCTCCCGGGAATGCATCAGGGCGTTGTCCGGGTGGTGCAGGCTCTCGAGTATCCCCTCGTTCCCCGCGCTCATGTTCGCCTCCGTCAGCAGCAGCCGCAGCTTTTCCAGGGCCGGGAGCCCCCGGCAGCGGTCGCCTTCCAGGAAGTCCCGGGTCCGGCGGAACTCGGCGTCCGTTATTTCCTCCACCACCGCCTCGAGGAGCTGCTCCTTGGAAGTGAAGTAGTGGTAGATGGTGCCCTTGGCGATGCCCAGGCGCTCCATGATGTCCTGCATGGTGACGCTCTCGTGGCCCCGCTCGTTGAAGAAGTCCCGGGCCGCTTCGATGATCTCCCGTCTGCGCTCTTCCGGTTTTTTGACTATCCGTGCCATGGCGCCCTACTATACTCAGAACTTCAGGAAGGTATACAGGCCCGCGCTCAGTTGGTAGGCCGCGCCGGTGAGAGGGCTGTCCTTCGCGTCCCCCAGGAGCCACTGGTTTGCCGCCATGAAGGTCAGGCCGAGGCGCCGGGTGAACATATAATCCGCCTGCAGGAAGAGCTGGATGTCCCTGAGCCCCCACTCCGCGTCGAAGGCCGCAATGTTCGCCGCGCTCTCGGGCACGGAGTGCCAGGCTTCGGCGTAGGAGGCGTCCATGATGCCCAGCCCTAAAAAGCCGGTGAGGGACAGCTTGTCCGTGAGGGGCACCGGAAGGAGCAGGAAGGCGGAGTAGAGGAAGCCGTGGCGGAAGGTCTCTTTGCCGTCGGCGCCGGAGATCTCCGTCGGATGGTAGGCCGCCGAGGCCCCCAGGAGCCCCACGGGGCTGAGGTAGGCCAGCTGCAGTTCGGTGTAGAAGGACGAGGAGACGTCGGCCGTCCCTTCGAGCCGGGCGGCGATTCTGTCGCCGTGGTCCGCCGTAAGGAAGCCCGCGCTGTAGGTCTTGCGGTTCCGCTCCTCCCCGAAGTTGGCGGAGAGGCTGCCGTAGAGGCGTTTTTCCATGCTGAAGTAGCTTAGGCCCAGGCCGTCCAGGAGCGATGCGGACAGGGATGCCCCGCCCTTTTTATACTCCGCCGCGGCGACCGGCATGGCCGCGGGGCTGTAGGCCTCGGAACCGACGTAGGTATTGGACAGGAAGGCTCCCCCGCCCAGGACGAAGCTCCAGCCCTCTTCTTGGGCGTTCGCCGCCGTAAGGGCCAGACATGATGCCGCCGCAAGGGCGATGATGACTCTCTTCATAGTAAACTCCTTGTATTCCTACCAGCCCATTTCCATGAGCCAGGAAAGCGTGCGCTGTTCCCGTGCGGCCAAATCCGCAGATCCGTCTTCCCGTTTCCCCAGGGCGAGCTCGCCCCCGATGCGGCCGTCCAGCATGAAGAGGACGCGCTCCGTCCGGGCGGCCACCCGGGCGTCGTGGGTGACTATCATGATGGTGGTCCCCGCCCCGTGGAGCTCCGAGAGTATGTCCAGCACCTCCGAGGCGGCGGCGGAGTTCAGGGCCCCCGTGGGCTCGTCGCAGAAGAGCATCCGGGGTCCGTTGATGAGGGCGCGGCAGATGGCGGCCCGCTGCAGCTGGCCGCCCGAGACTTCCGTTATCCGGCGGTCCGCGATATCGGCGATGCCCATGCGGGCCATCAGGTCCCGGCCGCGCTCGACTATCGCGGCCCTCCGCTCCTTTCCCGCCAGAAACGCGGAAAGGACGATGTTGTCCAGGATGCACAGGTTGCGCAGCAGGCTGCTCTGCTGGAACACGAAGCCCATGGAGGAAAGGCGAAGCGCCGCCAGGGCTTTCTCCGGAAGGGCGGAAAGTTCCGCCTCGCCGAAGCGGACGGAGCCTTCGCTCATCCGGTCCATGCCGCTGAGGGTGTGGAGGAGGGTGGACTTGCCGGATCCGGAGGGGCCCATGACCGACAGGAACTCGCCCCGGCGGACGCTCAGGTCCACGCCCTGGAGTATGTATTTCCGCCCTTCCGCGGCGTCTACGGTTTTGCCGACCTTGGCGGCGTTCAGTATGGTTTCCATATATTTCGTCTCCTTTATTCGACCGAAAGGCCTGAGCTTTCTATGTTTTTGACCGAGGCGGTGACCAGGAGGGTGACCGCCGTCGCCAGGATTATGAAGACCGTCGGATAGACCAGGATCGTCCGCACCGGATCGACCACCAGGACTATCTTGGAGGCGCCTATGAGGGACAGCGCCGCCCCCGCCAGGCCCTCCCCCAGGAATTTTGCCGCCGCGACCCCCGCGGCCAGGGCCGGGAGGAGCAGGGCCAGGATGCGGTGCAGGTACTGGGCCGTCAGGTCCGCCGCGGAAAAGCCCAGGGCCTTCTGGACGGCCAGCTCGCCCTTTTCCTTGGAGAGCATCATCTTGAGGAAGAGGGCGGTGATCAGGATGGTCACCAGGATGGCCGCGCCTTGGGCCGCGGCCGCCATGCGCTCCATCTGGACTATGGTGGCCCCGAAGGTCTGGTCCAGGTAGCCCCGCACGTCCGTGATACGCGCAGGCCCGAAGGCCGCGGCGTATTCGGCCGTCTTCGCCGCAACGGCTCCCCGCGCCTCAGGCGCAAGGCCCACGGCCACCAGGAACCAGGCGGCCCGGTCGTAGTCCGGTTCTATTCGGGCCTTGGCGGTCTTGCCGCCGTTGGTCACGTCCTGGTAGATCCCCGTCACCCGCATGGGCCGGTCCTCCCCGCCCAGGCGGAGGGTCAGCGTGCCTCCCACGGAGAGCCCCGAGTCCCGGGCGTTCAGGACCGAGAGGGCTATCTCGTCCGGGGCGTCGGGGGCCCGTCCCTCGGCGTACTCCAGGGGAAAAATCGAAAAGTCGCCGGTCTCCACGGTCATGCTTTCCAGAATGCCCTCGGCGTTCAGGGCGTCGTACTTGCAGGTCACCAGGGGGGAGTAGCGCTCCACATCTGCGTCCCCTTCCAGGTAGGAAAGGACCTGGGCGTAGCGCTCCAGGACATCCTCCCCTTGGCGCAGGTCGATGAGGACGTCGCTGCGGCCCATTCCCATGTAGGAGATGAAGGAGGGGGAGCGCACGGTTCCCAGGAGGTTCGCCGGAAAGGCCACGATGAAGGCCGCGGCGGCGAAGACCGCGAAGAGCAGCGCGTAGGCGGCGGGCTTAGAGGCCAGCTCGGCCAGGGCGAGGCAGGCGTTGGAGCCCAGGAGGCGCCTTCGGTAGAGGGGGGCGATGCGCCGTCCCGCCTTGCCGTCCCCGGCGCGGCCGAGGCGCAGGGCCTCCACCGCGCTGATGCGCTTGAAGCGCCCCAGGATGGCCAGGCAGGTCCAGGTGAGCAGGAGAAATACGCAGGCGGCGGCGAGGGCCGGAGCGGCGTAGCGCAGGGCGCTCTCGGGCGGCTTGCCCAGGTAGGCCATGACGTTGGCCATGAAGAGGGACGAGGCCGGTAGGGAGAGGAGGTAGCCCGCGGCGCAGGAGACTCCCAAGAGGAGGGCGTACTTTCCGCCGTAGAGCCTGCGCAGCCGGGAAGCCGTGAGCCCCAGGGCCTTGAGCACGCCGATCTCCCGGTAGTCGTCCTCCACCGCTGCGATGATGGTGAAGCGAAGGCAGAGGCCCGCCACGGCGGCCAGGACGAGGCTCGTGAAGATCACGAGGCCCGCGACCAGGCCGTCGGTCAGGCCGTTCAGCACCCGCATGATGTCCTGGTCTATGGCCGGCCCTTTGGCGGGGAGCTTGGCCCTGCCGTAGGCGTCGGCGAAATCTCCCATACGCTCGGGATCGTTCAGGCGGAACTCGATGAGGTGCTCCCGCCGGCCCACGCGGCCGTCCATCTCGGCGAAGTCCTGGTCGCTCACCAGGATCCGCTTGGAGCTCACCACGGGGGCGTTCATCTGGAAGTCCCGGAGCGCGGAGACGATGGTGAAGTCCCGGCGGTAGCCCGCAGACCGGACCGACAGGGTATCCCCCGCCGAGAGGCCGTAGCGCTGCATGTAGAACACCGGCAGGGCGACCTCCCCCGGCCCAAGGCGGAGGGGCCGGTTCTCCAGGTCCAATAGGAAGTCGAAATCCCGGTTCTGGGCCGTAAAGGCCGCCTCCATGACGCTGTCCCCCCGGCCCCTTCCGGCCTCGCCGAAGTACAGCTCCGTCTCGTCCACGTTGAGCATGCGCACCACCTGGCGCTGCGCCACGAGTCCCGTGCCGTCGCTCCAGGCCGCGATCGCGGCCTCGTCCGCCTCACCGGAGTGGTACTGCACGAAGTGCGGCGGCGCCGAGCGCTCCGCCATGGCGGCCACAGAGGCCCCCAGGTCCACGATGATGCGCGCTCCTGCGGCCATCAGGCAGGCCGATAGGGCCACCAGCGAAAAGACCGCCAGGCTTATGGTTTTCTTGCCCCGAAGGTCGTTCGCGGCCATCTTGATCAGCATGATTCACCTCTTGCCCCTAAGCTACACTATTGACCGACCGTCGGTCAATAGTGTTGGGCGGAAACACTTCACGAATTTTTAAAAATTTTGAAAAGGGAGGGCTGAAGCATCTACCCTGAAAATTCAAGGATAGACTTGTCAATTTTCAGGGTGGACGGCCGAATCCGACAGCCCCCGAGCTCGGAAATGCAACCTGCGGTTGCGCTCTACGCCGCGTCGACTTGGTAGTCCACGCCGCACTCCCTCGCTATGATCGGAGGCGGAGGATAGGTATGGTTTTTGCGAAACGGCTGCTGCAGCTGCGGAAGGAGCGGGGCTACTCCCAGGAGGATTTGGCGGAGCGGGTGGGGGTGTCCCGGCAGGCGGCGGCGAAGTGGGAGTCCGGGGAGTCCATGCCCGAGATCGACAAGCTCATCGCCCTGAGCGCCCTCTTCGGCACCAGCATTGACAGGCTCGTGGTGGCCGGCTACGACGACTGCGCGGCGTTCTCCGGCACCGCCGGAGCCGCGGATGAGGGATATGGATCACTGGTGCCCTTCCTGCTCCGGGCCAAGCGGGCCACCTACGCGGGCAAGGGGGCGGAGTCCGAGCCCTGGCGCCCCGCCTCCCACGACCTGCGCTACGCGGAGGAGGAGCTTCTCTACATCGACACCTACCTGGGGGGCGAGCGCTTTGCGGGCGAGGAAGCCCTCTGGCGGGCGGACGAACCCCTGTGGGCCATGAACTACGTCGGCCGCGTCCTGGGCGAGGGCTTTTCCGGGGACTTCCTCAAGGAGGCGCTCTCTCTGGGCGACCTCGGCTGCCCCTACCGGGGCCCCCGTATTCACCGCAACGGGGAATTCGTGTACCATTGCGTGGTGGACGGCGGCTTCCCCTGGTTCACCGGGCACGAGGAAATTTTCCGGGGGACGGCGCGGGTCTACGAATGCCGCTTCCACGGCGGCGCCGTGGGCTAGGACTTGGCCCCGGCGTGCAGCCGGCCGCGGCAGGAACCTTCAGGAGGAGCCACATGGCATACGACGAACTGCCTGTCGCGGAGGCGTACCGGCTTTTGAACGGGGGCGGCCTCATCTGGGTGTGCACCCGGTCCGCCGACGGACGCTACGATCTGGCGCCCGTGGCCTGGAACTGTCCCCTGGACTACGATCCGGTCTCCCGCCTCCTCTTCGTCCTGGATCCTGGCCACCGCAGCTTCGAGAACCTCGAGGCCTCCCGGGAATTCGCGGTGGCCCTTCCCGACTATACCCAGAAGGAGCTGGTGCTCAAGACCGGCTCGATCTCGGGCCGGGAAACCGACAAGTACGCTTCCTTCGCGATCTCGGCACGGCGGGCGGAGAAGGTCGATGCCCTGATACCCGAGGGCGCCGCCGCCCACCTGGAGTGCAGGCTGCTGGAGGTGCTGCGCATCGGCTCCGTCGCCCTGGTCGCGGGGGAAGTCCTGGCCGCCCGCAGCGTCGCCGACCCCTGGCGGCGCCTCCTCCACCACGCCGGGGGCGATCTCTTCTATAGAAGCGGCGAGCCGGTGTAGGGGGAGGTTCCAGGGCGAATCAGTTGGGAATGCGTGCCCGCATCTTCTATACTTTCTTCTATGGAACGCTACGGATACAACGGAAAGATCGCTCTGGTGGACCTTCGGACGGGAAACTCTGAAACGAGGGAGCTGGGCGCGGACGTCTACCGCATCTACGGCGGCGGAGGATTATTAGGCACCTACCTGCTCATGACGGAAACGGCGGCGGGTCTTGACCCCCTGGGTCCGGAGAATCTGCTGATCTTCGTTTCCAGCGTGGTCGCCGGCCAGGAGGCCCCAGGCTTGGCGCGCTTCAGCGTGGTCTGTAAGTCGCCCCTCACCGGAGGGGTGGCGGAAACCCGCTGCGAAGGACCCTTCGGCAGGTATCTGAAGGGGTCGGGCTTCGACGCGATAGCCGTTCGAGGCAGGGCCGAGGAGCTCGTCCGGATCGTGGTGGAGCGCGGCGCCGTCCGCGTGGAGCGGGCGGAGGAGCTCCGGGGCTTGAACACCCTGGAAACCGCCGAACGTATCCGCGCTGGATCCGGCCGCGACGACCTTACGGTGGCCGCCATAGGCCCTGCGGGGGAGCATCTGGTGCGCTACGCCTCGATCGTGACCGACGGGGGCATACAGGCTCAGCGCATGGGGGTGGGCGCCGTGATGGGCTCCAAGAACCTCAAGGCTCTTGCGCTTCTGGGCTGCGAGCTGCCGCCGGTATTCGACCCGGGCCTGGTGGCCCAAACGAGCGCGGAGTTCGCAGCGGCCATTGAAACCAACACCCTCTCCCGCTGGCAGAAGGATACACCGGGCTTCTCCGCCTATGCGGATCTCTCCGATGTGGAGACCGCCTACATGGGCAGGGACAACTATCTTGCCGATGTGGATGAGCAGCTGCCCACCCTGGCCCGGGACCGGTTCTCCGAGTACTGCGTCGGCGAGCTTCCCTGCCCCGGCTGTCCCAACGGCTGCATCAAGATCATCGATCCGGAAAAGAGGGTCTGCGCCGCCTCGGGCATACACCAGGAGGTCACCGCCGCCCTGGGCCCCAACATCGGCAACTACGACCTGCGGCTCCTTCTAGAGGCCAACCGGCGGTGCAACCTGTTGGGCCTTGATCCCGTCTCTCTGGGCTTCTCCATCAGCTTCGCCATGGAGTGCTTCCAGAAGGGCTTGCTTGGTCACGAAGATACGGAGGGACTGGAGCTCCGCTTCGGAAACGGCGAGGTCCTGCTGCCGCTGATGGAAAAGATCGCCCGCAGGCAGGGGATAGGAGAGCTATTGGCGGAGGGGGTCAAGCGTGCGGCGGCGCGCATCGGACGGGGCAGCGAAGCCTGGGCCCTGCACGTGAAGGGCCTTGAGATGGTGTCCTTCGAGCCGCGCACCATGACCAACCTTGCACTGGGCTACGCCGTCGCCCCCATCGGTCCCCGCTACGACATCTGCGAGCACGACTGGGATTACGATGTGGGCGCCGGGTGGGACCATACCCTTGAGCTGTCCCGGACTCTAGGAATCCTGGAGCGCATTCCCATGCAGCATGTGGGGGTCGACAAGGTGCGTAACTTCAAGGCCTTGAATACGATATGGAGCGCCTGCGATGCCCTAGACCTCTGCGTGTTCGCCTCGGCGCCTACCCGGGCGCTGAGCCTCGAGATGATTAACGATCTGGTCAGGGGCATCACCGGCTGGAAATCCAGCTCCTACGAGTTCATGCGTTTCGGAGAGCGGCGCAACCATCTGATGCGCCTATACAACCTGCGGGAAGGCTTGAGCGCGGAGGACGACCGCCTGCCCGAGCGCTTTCATCATGAGCCGGTCGCTAAGGGCCGCCTCGCGGGCGCCGTGCTGGACAGGGCCGCCTTCTCGGAGGCCCTCCGCGCGTACTACCGCATGATGGGGTGGGACGACTGGGGCGTGCCCCTGTGGGAGACCCTGCTGGACCATCACTTGGAGCAGTTCGCCCCCTGAGTCGGGTTCAGGCGCGCCCCTCCAGTATTCCGACCGCCTGAGCCAGGTCGTCCTCGCCGCCCACGTTGCCGGGGAATACGACGTAGGGGATGCCGGGGAAACGGCTCTCCTCGCCGGTACTCCAGACGGGGACGCCGGGGCGTATCTGGCCGAGCACCTGGGCTTTCCGTATCCCCAGGGCCTTGACCCCGATGTCGCTGGAGGTGATGCCGCCCTTGGCCACCACGAAGGCGGGCCGGGCGGCAACGGCCTTCACCGTGGCCACGAAGCCCTCGGAGACCGCCACGGCGAAGCGGAGGTTCACCTCGCTGTCAAGACGGTCCGGATCGGGCATGTAGGTCTCCCCGGAGCGGTGGATCACCGCGGTCCGGCCCCGGAGCAGGGCCGCCTCCGCCAGGGCCGATGCGCGCCTGATCTCCGCGTCCAGGCGGACCTCGTCCCGGGCCTCCGCGACGCGCCATTCGATGAACTCCCTGTTTCCTCCGGCGGCGCGCAGGGCTTCCAGCTGGGCGGTCGTCTTTTTGGTGTGGGACCCTATCACCACGAGGCCGGCCCCAGAGGTCCGCAGATCCCCATGGGCAAGAAGGCCCCGCCGGTCTATGCCCCCCGCCGCGGCGACGAAGGACGCGGCGGTCCTGAAAAGGTAGTTCTTGCCCCGCCGGTAGGCCCCCGCCAGGGTGCACACGAAGAGCTTCAGGTCCCGATCGTCCACCGCGTCCACCGCGCAGGCGTCCATGCCCGTCATGCCCGCAAGCGCCGCGTCCAGTCCTTCCGGCGCGGAGAGCGCCGCAGCGCCCGCCGTAAACCGGGGACGGTAGGCCCGGAGCGCGTCCAAGCCCAGGCTCGTGAGCCTGCGCGGCGGGGAGAGGGCGCCGTCGGGGGAGTCTGCGCCGTCTGGAGAGGCGGAGAGCTTCTCGGCCATCCACTCGACCAGGTTGGAGCTCCGGTAGCCGAAGGTTCCGTCCCGGGCGTACTCCGTCAGTCCCGCGGGGTGGAGCAGCTCCTTGTCCCGCACGTACTGGACGCCCCGGTAGGTGAAGCGTCCCCCATCGGCGAAGAAGGGGATCAGGAACTCGCCGTCGGTTTCCGCTCCTCCGCCCTGGCCCATCCCCTCCCGCAGGCAGCGGGTCTCCAGGGGCCAATGGCCCCGGAGGGTGGAGTCGCCCCGGGATATGAGCATGAAGGACAGTCCCCGGCGGCGCCCTGTCCGGGCGGCAGCGGCTCCGATATCCCGGTGAGCCTGCGCGGTCCGCTCCGCGGAGAAGGATCGCGAGTTGGTGAGGATGAACACCAGGCGGGAGGGATCGGCGAAGGCCGCCTCCATCGTCTCCTCCGACCAATCGGTGTACACGGGCACCCCGTGGACGGTCTGGGTCCCCGTGGGATCGTCGTCCAGGGCTATGATCTTCTCCGGCAGGTACGCCAGGGCTTCCCGCCAAAGCCGGTCCAGCTCCCCGTCCTCAAGCGCGTAGGACGGGGCCCCCGCAAGTTCGGCCATGCCTATGGGCTGTTCGTTCATACTCCATCCTCCCGTTGAGCAGTCTGTCTGTTTTCCCGCGGCGCCTTCCCTGTGGCCCGCTTGAAGGCGCGGCTGAAGCAGCTTTGGGTGCCGTAGCCGCAGAGGGCGGCGATTTCCTTTATGGAGAGGCCGCCCCGGGCGAGGAGGGCCGCGGCCCGCTCCAGCCGGAGGGCGGCGAAGGCGTCCTGGGGGGAGCGCCCCCGTGAGCGCTGGAAGAGGCGGCGGAAGTGGCTTTCGGAGCAGTTCATGCGGCGGGCGACCTCGGCGACCGAGGGGTCCTCGGCCATGTGCTCGGAATACCAGGCCTCCGCTCCGGCGGCGACTATCTCCGGCCGGTCCTGGAGGACCGCGGTCCGCGCCGGGCCCAGGGCCTCGAGGGCGATGATGGACAATTCCATGCAGGCGGCGTCGAATTTCAGGAGGGCCAGGGGGTCCCGGCCGTCCCGGACGCCTTCCAGTTCCCGGCGCAGGCGCGCGATGCGCTCCAGGGCTGCGGGCCCAGGGCTCACCCGCAACAGGCCCTCCCGGCGGAGGAAGGAGGCCGCGGGCTCCGCCACGGCGTCGAAGTGGAAGACCGCCACCTCCGCCTCGGTTCCGGCGGGGCCCGTCCAGCCGTGCTCCAGTCCCGGGGGAAAGACCCAGAGGCACTCTGTGTGGAAGGCGGGGCCGCCGCGGCGGTCCGCAGGGCCCTGCGCCGAGTTCGGCCCGGCCGCCTCCGGCGGCGCGCCGGCGTGCGGGCCCTTCGGAAAGGTCGGCGCGATGGCCCCCGCGACGACGGCCTGGAATTCCCAGTAGGGGCGGCCGTAGATGCGGATGGGCTGTTCTCCGTAGCGGCGCGTACCGCCCGAAAGATAGGCGAGCATGCTGCAGTCTAGGCCCGGATGAGCGAAAATGTCAAATAGTGGAGCGCCGCCGCGATAGCCGCCCGCAGCCCGGGGTGCTAGCATGGAGGCCTACAGGAGGCACTCCATGTCGTCAAAGAAACGCTACGTCCAGGTGGGCGTCGGCAGCCGCTCCATGATGTTCTCCCACGCCCTCTTGGGGGACCTTTCCGAACACGGCGAGCTGGTCGCCATCTGCGACATCAACCCCGGCCGCTTGTCCTACGCCAACGAGCTCTTCAAGGAAAAGTTCGGCGTCGGGCCCCTCCCCGCCTACGCCCCCGCGGACTTCGAGAAGATGATCCGGGAAAACCGGGCGGACGCGGTGATCGTGACCTCCATGGACCGCACCCACCACCATTACATCGTCCGGGCCATGGAAGCCGGGTGCGACGTGATAACCGAGAAGCCCATGACCATCGACGCGGACAAGGCCGCGGCCATCCTGGACGCCGTGGAGCGCACTGGGCGGAAGCTCCGGGTGACCTTCAACTACCGCTACGCCCCCCGGAACAGCCGAGTCAAGGAGCTGCTCATGCAGGGCGTGATCGGCGAGGTCAAGTCCGTCCACTTCGAGTGGCTCCTGGACACCAAGCACGGGGCCGACTATTTCCGCCGCTGGCACCGGGACAAGCGCAACTCCGGAGGCCTCTTCGTCCACAAGGCGACCCACCACTTCGACCTGATGAACTGGTGGCTGGATACGACGCCGGTGCAGGTCTACGCTCAGGGGGGACTGGTCTTCTACGGCCGGGAGAACGCCGAAGCTCGGGGCGTCTCGGTCTTCTACGACCGGGGGACGGGAAACCCCGCGGCCGCCGCGGACCCCTTCGCCCTGGACCTGGCCGCCGACGAGGGCTTCCGCCGCATGTACCTGGAGAGCGAGAAGTACGACGGCTACCGCCGGGACCAGAGCGTCTTCGGCGACTGCATCTCCATAGAGGACGACATGTCCGCGGTGGTGAACTACGCCTCCGGGGCGGTCATGACCTACCACCTGACGGCCTATTCCCCCTGGGAGGGCTACCGCATCGCCTTCAACGGGACTTGCGGACGCATCGAGGTGGAGGTGGTGGAGACCTCCTACGTCTCCGGTTCCGCGGACGACCAGAACCGGCCCGATCTCCGGGACGGGAAGGAAGTGGAGCTCGAGGAGACCACCCGCATCCTGGTGCGGCCCCACTGGGGCCGTCCCTGGGAAGCGAAGCTCGAGGAGGGGGTCGAGGCGGGCCACGGCGGCGGCGACGTGCGCCTGCTCCGGGACGTCTTCGTCGGCACGGACGCGGATCCCCTGAAGCGGGCCGCGGACCACCGCGCCGGCACCGCCTCCATCATGGTGGGCATCGCCGCGAACCGGAGCCTTGCGACGGGCCTCCCGGTCAAGATCGCCGACCTGCTGCCCCGCCGGTAATTTCCGCGACCCTTCCGGGGGCCTGCCTGCCGGTGCCCCGGAATCGTAGGAACTGCCTCCGCATCGGTGAATTTGAACGCTATCGGTTCCGGGGAAAGGGGAGTATAACGGGATTATGAGGATCCTTGCCGCCGCTGCCGCCCTCATCCTCTGCGCGCTCTCGGCCTGCACCTTCTCCGGCAGGGATGCGGCCTCCGCCGAGGGGGCCAAGGTCCGCCTCTCCCCGCCCGGCCGCCTTCCCCTGACCGAAGAGCCGGTCACCCTGAGGGTCTTCGTTCCCAGCATAGGCTTCATCGCCGACTTCAAGACCAACGCCTACGCACGGTGGCTGGAAGAGCAGACGGGGGTGAGTATCCACTGGATCGAATCCAGCAAGGTGGACGCCCGGAACAAGCTGTCCTCCATGCTTGCCTCGGGGGACTATCCGGACGTCATCTTCGGCGCCAACGGCACGGGCCTGGCGAGCCAGGACATCTACCGCTACGGCAGGCAGGGCATCTTCATCCCCCTCAATAGGCTCATAGAAGAGCAGGGCTACTGGATACGGGAGCTCTTCGCTGCGGAGCCGGCCTTCAAGGGCATCATCACGAGCCCCGACGGGATGATCTACGGCCTGCCCGCGGTGTTCACCGACGACTACCACATGACCATGCGGCAGAAATTTTGGATCAACAAGTCTTGGCTGGACCGCTTAGGACTATCCATGCCGCGCACCACCGAGGAATTCTACCGGGTCATGGCGGCCTTCAAGGAGCGGGACGCGAACGGGAACGGGGATACGGGGGACGAGATACCCATGACCGGGGCTAAGCGCAACATGGAGGACCTGGCCCTCTGGATCATGTCGGCCTTCGTGCCCGCGGGGGGACAGGACGACTCGGGGGACGCCTTCCTCAACAACTACGAGTTCGTGATCGACGGCAGGGTGTTCTTCAGCGCGGACAAGGAGGAGTTCCGCGAAGGCCTCCGCTTTCTGGGCAGGCTGTACACCGAGGGGCTCTTCGACGTGGCCGCCCTGACCCAGGATCGGTCCCAGATCAAGCCCCTGGTGGAGGGGCCTGCGAACCGGATCGGCGGCGCCGCCTCCCACCATCCCGCCAACTTCGCCTCCCTGTCGGAGGACCCGCGGGCGCCCATCAACGAGTACGTCGCCCTGCCGCCCCTGCGCGGTCCCGGGGGGGCGGCCACGACTCCGTGGTTCATCGATGCGGTGGTCAAGCCCGGCGAGTTCGTCATCACCGACAAGTGCAGGCATCCGGAGCTCGCCTTCCGCTGGGCCGATCACTTCTACCGCCTGGAGAGCATGCTCCGCGACAAGGGGGTGGAGGGCCTGCACTGGGCCAAGGCCGAGGCCTGGGAGGAGCTGGTCGCCCTGAACGGCGCTCCGGCGAAGTACAAGTACCTCAAGCCCCTGGCCTCGGAGGACAATGCCCAGATCAACATGGGTCCCGGCTGGACCAGGGATCTGAAGAACGAATTCGCCCGGAATCCCGGCTTCTCCTACGAGGAGTTCCTGTACAACAGCACCAAGCTCTACGAGCCCTACAAGGTCAGGCGCTATCCCTACGCCACCGTTTCCATCGCCGACGAGGTCTTCACCGAATTCTCCGACCTGCGCAGGACCCTGCACACCTACGTCGCGGAGGCCACGGACCGCTTCATCATCGGGGCCATGGACCTGGAGACCCAGTGGGACGGCTACGTGACCCAGCTGGAGCGCATGGGCCTTTCCCGCTACCTTTCCATACTGCAGGACCACCTGCGATGAGGCGGGGGGCCGGGAGGAAGGTCTTCCTCCGCTACATCGTGACGAATCTCCTCATCCTGCTGCCTCCCTTCGCGGTGGCCGTCGCCTTCTTCGCCATGGCGTCGGCGGCCCTGTCCCGGGCGGCGGACGCCGTCGCGGAGGTTCAGCTGGAGAGCAGCGTGGCCTACGTGGACAGGAAACTCGTGGACCTGGAAAAGCTGGTGCTCCGCCTGGTGGTGGACTATAGGGTCAACCGCTACCTGGACGCGGGCCGGAACCTGGATCCCCTGGAGCACTACGAGAAGCGGCTCGTGGCGGACCAGCTCTCTTCCCTCGTTCTGGGGGGCGAGTTCCTGAGCCGCTGCATGCTCTACCTCTCCGCGTCGGATTCCATCATCTACGAGAGCGGCTTCGCCGACTACCGCCTCTTCTACGGAACACTGCTGGAGGTGGAGGGCTACGATGCGGATCGCTGGCGGAGCCTGATGACCGCGGGGGAGAGCGGGAGCTTCACCCAGCACCTGGATCTCCGGGCCGTGACGGCGTCGGGGTCCCGCTTCGTTCCCGCCCACTTCCTGGTGTGGCCCATAGGCTACCGGGGCCATACCCGGGGCTCCTTCGTCGCCATGGTGGATGCCCCGGAATTGGGCCGCCGCCTTTCCCGCCTGCCGGATCTCTACGGGGGCTACATGATGGTCTTCGGCCCGTCGGGGGAACTGTTGGCTTCGAGCCCGGCGGACCCGAGCCCCGAGCTGGTCGCCGCCGCCGTCTCGGGGCCGGGGGGCGGGGGCTACCGCCAGTACAGCCGCGTCTCGGCCCACAACGGATGGCGCTACGTGGCCCTGATGAACGAGGGGCGGATAAGCGCCTCG
>CAYUPG010000031.1:0-569 GCA_964446515.1 uncultured Treponema sp. | reverse complement strand
GGCGATCAGGATACGCAACGTCGCCTTCATGCTCCTGGGGGCGGGCTTCCTCGTGGCCCTCGTCCTCTCCTACGGGGTCGCTTCCTCCAACAGCAAGCCCATCGCGCGGCTCTTTTCCCTGGTCCTGCCTCAGCAGGAGGTCATCTCGCGGAAATTCGGAGGAGCCTACGAGGGCCTGGAGGAGGCCATACTCAAGCTGCGGGACAGCAATAGGCAATTGATGAGCAAGGTGGATTCGGTCCAGGGGATAGCGCGCACCTACTTCTTCCATAAACTGCTGAGGGGGGAGTATCGGGACCGCTCGCTCTTTGCGGAGGACCGCGCCCGCTTCTCCACCCTCGCGTCCACGGGGCCCTACTACGCGGTGGAGGGGCGGCTTCCCTCCTTGGCCGCGGCCCTCAGCGGCGAGGACCGCCTTGCCCTGGGGGAGACCCTGCTCAAGGCCTTCGGCGACGCTCTGGGATCGGACGAGGATGTGGTCGCCCTGTCGTCCCTATCCCTGGCGGTCATCAAGCATCCTTCCTCCCAGGCAGCCTACATGGAGGACGCGGAGGGCTTCGCAGGGAGGG
>CAYUPG010000030.1:0-16674 GCA_964446515.1 uncultured Treponema sp. | reverse complement strand
ATGATCCTCCACTCTTATCTACCAAGTGTCAGATCAGATTATAGCATATACACTTAAGAGAAGGAAACCGCCACGGGACACGCTGGGTCGCTCTGGAACGGAAGTCCGGCCCCGCCCTGCGCATCGAGGGGGCTTCGCCCTTCGATTTCACCGTTAGTCCCTACACCGACGACGAGCTCTGGGCGGCCCGGCACTGGGATGCCCTGCCGGACTTCGAGGAGGCCTCCCGGCGGGGAGTAATCCTGCACCTGGACGCCGCCCAGCGGGGCGTGGGGACCGCCACCTGCGGCCCCGACACCCTGGAGCGCTACCGCCTGCGCCCTGGCCTCTACCGGCTATCTCTTCGCTTCTCGGCGAGTCATTGATAAAAAAGGGGCGGCCGTCCCTGTAATGGGACGGCCGCCCTCTCACCCTATTAAAGACCGTCTATTTCTTGCCGCCCGAGCTTCCTCCCGAGACGCCTCCGGCGCTTCCGCCTGAAGCCGTACCGGATCGATCACCCGAAGACGAACCGTCCATAGCGGCGGTCCGACTCCTCTCCTGAATTTTCTCCTGCTCCGCTTCGTAGGTGCGCAGACGCAGACGTTCCTGTTCGGTAAGTTGGACCGGGTTTTCCAGTTTTACCATCTTCCCGTCCATTGAAACGGTTCGCGCAAAGACCTTCGCTTGGCTCCGCACTCCCTCCGTTTCTCCCAAGAATACACCGCCGATCCGAATTTGGTTCCGTTCCTGAATCTGCAGCTTGAGGCGATCCGCCTCGCTCATCACCACCGCAAGCTCACGGCCTTCCCTTGTTCTGATGAGAAACTCGTTCCCGGCCGAAGCATTCACGGGGGCGAGCACTTCCCCTTCGACGACCGTCAGTTTTTCCGAGTTCCCGTTGGCGAACGCCGCGGATGCAAGGGCGGATAAGAGCAGCGCGATGATTGCACGATTCTTCATAGTCGGCCTCCTCTTGAAAGCGATCTGCACCATACTAGATGGTACATTCAGGTATACTTGGGAATTGGAGCCGGGGTTACCGGTTTTCTGAATGAATTGAGGGTACATTTCCTCCAGGATAGTATCGAGCGATGCCGGAAGTTGATCAGGAATTGTCGGATGTCCAAATTACTCAGGAGGTCCTCGCGGGCAATTCCGGTGCTTTCCGCGGCATCGTCGACCGCTATAGCCCGCGTCTCTGCTCTTTCTGCCGCGCCAGACTCCCGGAGAGCGAAGTCGACGACGCGATGCAGGAGGTTTTCTTAAAGGTGTTCAGGAGTCTGCGCACCTTTGATGCGAAGAGGAATTTCTCGACATGGTTTTTCGCCGTCGCGCATTCCAGCGTGGCGACTAAGAAATTGCGCTTTATGATCGATACCCAAAGAGTTCGGAGGGCTATCGCGTACTTCTCCGATGCCCATGCGGAGAACGAGGGGCAGCGCAATCTTGAAGCGGAGATGGTCCGGGACCTGGTGTCGCGGCTCGGGAAAGCAAACAGGCTGGTGATCGAGCTCTATTACTTCGCGGAACTGGATATCGCTTCCGTGGCGGAGATACTCGGCCTCGGAGAGTCGGCCGTCAAAACCCGGCTCTTCAGGGCTCGTAGGGAGATGGCTGAATTGTTGGAAAAAGGGTAACCGGAGGGTGCCGGCCATGGTATATACGGGTATGACATGCGATGAGATCCGCGAAGAAATAACGCTATGGTCCACGGGGAACTCCGTGTCGTGGGACGGCGGAATTGCGGCATCGGTTCGCAGGCATATGGGGACATGCAGCGCCTGTCGTGAGAAGTATGGAGCCGTCGTACCGTTCCTCATGCGTGACGCCGGCGCAGGCTTCGCCGACTCCTTGGGCAGCATTGTATCGCCGAATTTCTCCGATAGGATGATGGGGCGCATCGCAGGCGGCGCGGACGGCGTTCCGGCGCGTCGATCCGGCGTAGTCCTGAGACCGCGTTTCCGTGCTCTTGTCCGGAGTGCCGCCGCCGCCGCCGCCGTTCTTGTTGTTTTTTTTGCGGGCTTCTTCTATCGCGGAAGGCTTACTGCCCGGGATTCCGAAATCGTTCATGTTCATTTCACCTTCAGCGACAGTTCCGCACGTTCCGTGAAGCTGGTCGGCTCGTTTCCAGGTTGGACCGCGGATCGGGGACAGGATATGATTCGGGATGACGCGGGCAGGTGGATGCTCACCGTCGAGCTTAAGAAGAACGGCATCTATACGTATGGTTTTCTTGTCGATGATACCCTTTGGGTTCCGGATCCCGCCGCCGAGGAGGTGGTGCATGATGGATTCGGCGGCGTGAACTCTCTGATACGCCTGTGACTTCAGAGAAAAGGGGGGATGCGCAGATGATGCGGCGAACATGTATCCTAGGGGCGGCAGTTCTTCTGGCGGCGTCGGCCTCGCTCTCGGCTGAACCGCTCTCGGCCGAGTGGCGAGAGAAGCTGGAGAACGCGATACGGCCTGAATCCTACGCCCTGTATGTGCGCAATAACGGGGCTCTCATCCACGAGATCTCAAGGAATACCGAGATCGGGACGGCGGCATCATTTATCGTGCGGGATATGCGCAGGTTTGAATTGGATTTGAGGAGCGGCCTGTCGGTTGCCGAATCGCTTGCGAGATCGCGGCAGTCCTTGCGGCTGCTGGTTCGGTCGGGACTTTCTCCGGCAACGGAAAACAGAATCGCCGGCGTCCGGTGGCGGTCGGATCGCCACATTTCCGGACCCGGCCGCAGCGGCGCCTCCGGGGGCGCTGCGCTTTTCGGGAAAGCGGGACCCGGCGAGCCCGGTGGTCTTTCTCCAAGAAGGCCGGGGCAGGAAGGATCCGGGAAGTGAGCGGCTGAGATGTTCCCCCCCGCCGTGCGCAACAAGTGTGTGCTTTTCGCGCTCCTCCTGTGCATCGCCCCTGCGCTGCTCGCGGATGAGCTCTCGGCTTGGCTGGACACCGCCGCCGCGAAGCCGTACCTCTCCGAGGTCGCTGCCCTTAGGAGTATTTTCGATGGGTGCGTAGGGGCCGGAGTCCCCGGGGCTCTGCTGATTGAACGGCTGCAGGAAGGGGCGGCAAAGCGCGTTCCTCCGCCCCGCCTGCTCGAGGCCGTAACGAGGGACGGCGCAGGCTTTGTTTTTCTCGCCTTGCTCTATAGGAGGACATCCGCTGAAGATGCCGGCCAAACCGTATCGGAGCAGGAGTTCATCCGGCGGGGGGCACTCTCCCTGCGTGCCGGGGCTCCGCAGGACCTCTTCGAGGAATTGTTTCTGCGGCAGCCGCGCTCCGGGAGCATGGCAAGGAAACTCGATGCCCTGCTTGCCGTTTCGGCCGTCAATTCTCGCTTCAGACTCTCGGCCGGTGAGATGGAAACTCTTTGTCTTGCGCTCATCACCTCGAGCGAGCGGGAGAGCCGCTTTTCAAGATTGTCTTCGATTTTCGTCAGGGGCATCAGCGGAGGCCTCGATGCGTCGGCAATCGTCGACCTTGCCGCCCTCGCGCTTGGTGGCAAAGGAACGCTGGCTCGTCTTGAGAATGAGATCCTTAGGCGGAAGAGATGAAAAAACGTGCGGCTGCCTTTTTATTCTCATTCCGCATCCTTCTCGGCGCCTTCCCGGAGACCGATGTCCGAATCGGTCTCCTGCCCGCAGTTGATTCGACCGCGGACGGCGTCGCCGTCTCTGCGGACCACGAATTGTCGGTTTCCTACAGGAATACGATCGGAGCGTCCAATTTCCTTCGCCTTTCCGCGGAAGGGTACCTGCGGTCCATACCGGATACCCTTGCCGAGAGCGGAGCGGGAGAGCTGAACGCCCTTTTTACTACCAGTTTTGGGAATGCCGTTGCGGGGATAGAACTGCGGGGAAGTACGCTGTGGGAGGAACTGGGGACTGCCCAGGTGCTTGGGGTTGGGGCGCCTATCACTCTCAACGGCGATTCCTTGTCAATATCCTTCACGCCCGGCTTTGAGTACAGCCCCGGCAGCGACGGCTATGCCGCCGCCGATGCCTCTATCCAGCTTGCGATGCCCCTCGCCGATGTGATCCTCAAACCGGGTGCCGGTGCCGGGGTCGCATTCTATGCGGATGATACGAGGTCGATCGCGCTCTCTCCCTCCGTCGATGTCTCATGGTATCCGGGCATCCCCGTGTCCGGGGGCATCTGGACGGAGTACCGTATGCTTCTTGATGGGGAAGATTTTCCGCGCAATGGGGAGGCGTCCGGGAAAGTCTTCCTCGCCGCCGGCCTATCCGCCCATTTCCTTCTTTCCGGATCGGCTTTCTATTCCTGGGGCGTAGATGGGCAGACCGGGGAGACGGAAATCGAGCTGACGATCACTCCCCTCCCGAACGCGGCGCGCATTCTTTCCATCCCTCTGGGCATGCGCTGCACCCGCAGCGATGTTTCCGTTCTCTCGCTGTACGCCGGGTTGCGGTTCTCCTTTTAAGGGGTTGGGCGGCGCAGCCTTCAGCAGCCTGGAGCCGAATGCGCATCGATGCTATACTCGCTCCGGAGGATCCCCATGCGAATACTCTTTATCGGCGGCACGGGCAACCTGTCCTACGATGCGTCCCGGAGGGCCCTGGATCTGGGGCACGAGCTCTACCACCTCAACCGGGGGCTCCGGCAGGTCGAGGGCCTCGAGGGCGTCCGCAGCCTCAAGGCGGACATCGCCGACGAGGAGGGCGTGCGCGCGGCCCTGGGAAAACGGGACTTCGACGCGGTGGTGGACTTCATCGCCTATACACCGGACCAAGTGGAGCGGGACATCCGTCTATTCTCGGGCAGGACGGCCCAGTACGTCTTCCTCTCCAGCACCTCCGCGTACCGCAAGCCCCCGGTCCACCACGTGATGACCGAGTCGACGCCCCTGGACAACCCCTACTGGGCCTACGCCCGGGACAAGATCGCCTGCGAGGCCCTGCTGCGCAGGGCCTGGGAGGAGCAGGGCTTCCCGGCCACGATAGTCAGGCCCTCCCACACCTACGGCCGCACCTGGCTCCCCACCAGCTGGACCTCCGGCGACTTCACCGTGGCCGCACGTATGCTCGCAGGCAAGGAAGTTCCCATCACCGGGGACGGCCAGGCCCTGTGGACCATCACCCACGCCAGGGATTTCGCCGTGGGTCTAGTCGGCCTCCTGGGCTGCCCTGCGGCCCTGGGGGACGTCTTCCAGATCACCGGGGAAGAATCTCTGACCTGGGGGCAGATATTCCGGGCCCTGGCCGCCGCCCTGGGCGTGGAGCCTAAGCTCGTCAACGTGAGCGCGGACTTCATCGCCCGCCTGGACGCTCCCATGGGGGAACGCTACCTGGGGGACAAGTGCTATACCTCCCTCTTCGACTGCTCCAAGGTTAAGCGCCTGGTCCCGGAGTTCCGGACCACCGTGCCCTTCCACCGGGGCATCAGGGAGTCCGTGGACTGGTACCTGGCCGATCCTTCCCGGCAGAAAGTCAACGCCGAGGTGGACGCCGTCATCGAACGGGTTCTCGCGGCCTGGGATCGGGCCATGGCCGCGGCGTTTCCCGACGGCGGGGGAGGAATCGACTAAACCGGTTCTGCAACTTGACTAATCATTTGTAAAGGTGTAGAAAAACCGGACTTCAGGAACGCGTACGTCCCCGGCCGCGCTGCTCGGCGGCGGGGGTAACTGCGCGGACCGGACGGCCGGAACGGTGCCGCAGCGTGCGGGCCTCTCCGCGTCGGTGGCTCCAGCCGCGGCGGTAAGCCGCTGGAAAGAAACAGCATGAAAAACTTCGGACCCCTCCGGTTCTACCGCGAGGCTCTGAGCATCGCCCTGCCGGTGATGCTCCAGCAGCTCATCATGAGCCTGGTATCCCTGATCGACAACTTCATGGTCGCCGGCCTCGGCGACGCGAAGATGGCGGCGGTCAACGTGGCCAACCAGATCAACTTCGTCTACCTCGTCGTCCTCTGGACCCTCTGCGGCGCCGGCGGCATCTACCTGGCCCAGTTCAAGGGCGCCGGGGACGAGGAGGGCATGAAGCAGGCCTACCGCTTCAAGGTCATCCTTGCCCTGGCGGTCTCGGCGGTGTACTTCACCCTCCTTATGATCATCCCCGACAAGCTCATCGCCGTGATGACCATGGGCAATGCGGCCCAGGCCGAGATCGTGGAGCTGGGCGCGGGCTATCTCAGGCTCGTGGCCTTCACCCTCTTCCCCATCGCGGTCTCCACGGCCATCGGAACCTCCTTCAGGGAGATGGGTCTGCCCCGCATACCCCTCTACATCTCCGTGGCGGCCACCCTGGTCAACACCGCGGGCAACTGGCTGCTCATCTACGGCAACCTGGGAGCCCCGCGCCTGGAGATCACCGGGGCGGCCATAGCCACCATACTCGCCCGCCTCGCCGAGATGGGCGCCTTCCTGGTGTACGTGAAGGTCCGTAAAACCGAGTTCTATGTTCCCCTCTCCCGCCTGGCGGCGGTGAACCGCAAGCTCATGGTGGAGATTCTGGGGAAGTCGGGGATGATGCTCCTGTCCGAGACCACCTGGGTGGTTTCCGAGACGGTGATGACCGCCCTCTACAACGGCCGCGGCGGGGCGGAGGTAGTTGCGGGCATGGCCGCAGGCTGGACCATCGCCAACGTGTTCTTCCTGGTATTCGGGGGCATCCACACCGCCACGGCGGTGATAGTCGGCGGCACCTTGGGAGCGGGCAAGCTGGACGAGGCCCGGGACCGGGCCAGGTGGCTCAAATCGGGATCCCTGGTGGCCGGGGTCGTCGTCGCGGCGGGCGCCGTCGCATCTACCTTGGCCATACCCCTGGTCTTCGGCAACCTGACTCCCGACGCCCGCGCCGTGACCGTGGGCCTGGTGCTGGTCATTGCCTTCTACATGCCCCTCTGGACGGTGCTGAACGCCCAGTTCGCCATATCCCGGGCGGGGGGAGACACGGCCCTGGGCATGTACGTGGACCTCTCGGTCAACGTCCTGCTCTTCGTGCCCGGAGCCTTTGCGCTTGCCCTGGGCACCGCCCTGGGGCCGGTGGTGATGTTCGCCATCCTCAAGACGACGGATTGGATCAAGTACGTGATAGCCCGGTGGTACCTGAATAAAGAGCGCTGGGTGAAGAACCTGACGGTCCAGGAGACGGCGGCGGCCTAAGGGGCGGCCGGACGCAGTTCGGAGATGTCTCCCACGACCTCCACTCCCGAAGCGGAGGATGCGGAGTCGAAGATGGGCTCGTCGCTGTCGCCGTGCCGGCGCTTGAGGACCACCCGGACCCAGGCGTCGGCGCTCTCGCTGATGCGCCGCTCCATGGAGCCGTCCATCGGGGCCGCCAGGGTGCCCTCGTGGTTGCGCCGCACCAGGATTTCCATCTTGAAGACGGAATCGGATACCAAGAGGCGGAGGGTGGGTCCCTGCTGCTCCAGGAGATCGACCCTGGCCCCGGTGTAGGAGGCGAAGCGGTACTCCGTCTTCCCCGCGTAGAATATCGAAATGAAGCCGTTGAAGTGCGATCCCCGCCAGGGCACCTTGGCCAGACTGAAGAAGAGGGACGCCGACCCCACTTCCGCATCGAAGGTGTTGGACTGTATCCATATCCACGAGCGGGGCATGGAGCGTCCCCAGTCCTTCTCTATGTAGCCCCTGCCGTCCTTGAAGTCGATGCGCTCCTCGGCGGCGGCGGAGCTGCGGGTCAAGAATCCATCCACGGGATGGTCCAGGCTCGCTACGCCGTGGTAGCACTCCATGGCCGGGACGAAGGAATAGGGACCCATGACGCCCGGAGAGAGGGGACTGCGGCGGGGCCGCACGAGGGGGCCGTAGCGCAGGTCCCCCCGAACGGAGCCCTCGGAATCTTCAAGGTCCACGTGGATGCCCGAGAGGGAAAAGCGGTTTTCCCCGATCCGCACTCCAAAGGGCGCGTCCTGGGTGGAGAAGTCGCGGGAGGAGAAGCGGAAGTAGCGGGTGGACCCGTCCGCCCCGTCTATCATCTGCACGAAGGCGTGGTCACCTCCGGGGGACCGGGAAATGCCGGGTATGAAGGCCACGGTCCGTGCGCCCCTATTGGACGGGTCGGCCGACCGGGAGGTGTGCTTGAAGTACCAGCCTTCGAAGTACCGATTCCGCTTTCCGAAGCCCTGATACAGGATTGGAAAGAATGGACGGAATAAACCAATCATGAGCAAAAGCATCGTTCATACCGCAAGGCGCGTCAAGGAAAAGCGTTCTTTTCACCAGCCCAGTATGCCCCTGCGGTAGTCGCCGCCCACCCTGCGGAGGGTCTCGGCGACCGATTCGCCCGGAAGTGAACGCTTGCGTATGTCCACGGAGAATTGGTTCATGGAAAAGTGGCGGAAGAGGCATACCGTTTCCCGCAGCGGCTCCTCCGCACCGTAGAGCTCCCCCAGGGCGGCGGCGAAGGGCTCGAAGAGCTTGCCCTTGGGCAGCTCCGAGTAGCCGATGATCCACAGGGGCACGGGGCCCAGGGCGCGGTGGAAGTCCAGGATGAGCTCCGCCATGGTCCGCTGGGACGCGCGTATGGCCGCGGCGACCCGTTCGCCCCCCAGCTTGGCCAAGTCCTTGAGCTCCGCGGTCCGGGGCGTGTGGATGGGAGTCTTGTTGAGGATGAGGACCTGCTTTCGGAAATCGATGCCCAGCTCGCTCCGGGCACGGAAAAAGCCCTCCGCCAGCTTCCCGGAGGGGCCCACCAAGTAGCGGCGGTTCTCCGCCGCCTGCTCCCGCCGGCCGGGGTTGTCCGCCACGAGGATCAGCTTGATCTCGTCCCCGGGACGGAGCTCGTCCAGGGCGCGGTTGTAGACCACCGGCGTATCGACCGAAAAGGAGGCGGCACCCCGCCCGTCCACCAGGGCCTGCTGGGCGTTCCTGAGCTCCGGCAGCGACGCCGCGAGCTCCGCCGTCGCCGCGCGGTAGCGTTCCCGAGCCTCCGCAAAGGCACTCCACTGCGTTTCCGTCATGGGCGGCAGTGTATCTTCATTTCCGCCCTTGTGCAAACCGCCGTTCCTACGTAATATGCGGCAGGGAGGGGGCATGCTGCCGATCGGAGACGACAATACCTATCGCCTGCGCACCCCCCTGGTGACCTGGCTCTTCATCGCCGCCAACATCCTCGCCTTCATCTTCATCCAGGGTTTCGGCACCGACGAGTCGGTGGTCTACTCCTATTCCATGGTGCCCCAGGAAATCTTGAGCGGGCAAGACCTGGTTACCCCGTCCCGGGTGGTGGCGGACCCCCTCTCCCGGACCCGCTACACGGTTCCCGGCTTGGCCGCGACGCCCATTCCGGTCTACCTCACCCTGCTCACTTCCCTCTTCCTCCACGGCGGCTTCGCCCACATCGCGGGAAACATGCTCTTCCTCTCCATCTTCGGGGACAACGTGGAGGACCGCCTTGGCCACCTCCGCTTCTTCCTCTTCTACATCCTGTCGGGCCTGGCCGGATCGGCCGCCCACATCGCCGTGAGCGTCTTTACGGGGGACGGACTCATGGTGCCCACCCTCGGCGCCTCGGGGGCCATTTCGGGGGTCATGGGGGCCTACCTCCTGCTCTTCCCGGGAAACCGGGTTCGGGTGCTCCTGTTCAGCATCATTCCCACCACGGTGAGCGCCTTCGTGGCCATCGGCATGTGGTTCCTCTTCCAGCTGGTGAACGGGCTGGGATATCTGGGGGGAAGCCGAGGCGACGGGGTCGCCTACGCCGCCCACATCGGCGGCTTCCTCTTCGGCTTATTCGTGGTCAAGCGTTTCCTGCCCCGCCGCAGGCGCGTCCGCTATCATTATTTTTAACGGGGTTACCCGGAAGGATGCATGGGTGAATAGGATCGTCTCCAAGAAGCAGCTCTCCGCCGACGTCTACGAGATGACGGTGGAGGCCCCCCTCATCGCCGCGGCGCGCAAGGCCGGGCAGTTCGTGATCGTGCAGATGGATACCGAATGGGGCGAGCGCATCCCCCTGACCATAGCCGATGCGGACCTCCGGGCCGGGACCATAACGCTGGTGTTCCAGGCCGTGGGAGCCGGCACGCACCGTCTGGCGACGAAGAACGTCGGGGAATACGTGGACAACATCCTGGGCCCCCTGGGGAACCCCACCCACATCGAGAAGGTGGGCACCGTGGTCTGCGTGGGGGGCGGCATCGGCGTCGCGCCCCTGCATCCCATTGCCCAGGCCATGAAGGCCGCGGGCAACCGGGTGGTCATCATAATCGGAGCCCGCACCAAGGATCTGGTCATCTTCGAAGACCGGATGCGCTCCATCGCCGACGAGCTGGTCATCGTCACGGACGACGGCTCCTACGGCCGCAAGGCCCTGGTCACCGAACCCCTGAAGGAGTACTGCTCCGCCGACCCCAAGCCCCAGCTCGCGGTGGCCATCGGTCCGCCGATCATGATGAAATTCTGCGCCGAAGCTACGCGCCCCTTCGCGGTTCCCACCGTGGTGTCCTTGAACACCATCATGATAGACGGCACGGGGATGTGCGGCGGCTGCCGGGTCACCGTCGGCGGGGAAACCAAGTTCGTCTGCGTGGACGGGCCGGAGTTCGACGGCCATGCGGTGGACTTCGACAACATGATGACCCGGCTCAGGTCCTACAAGTCCCGGGAGGACGAGGATCACCACAATTGCCATATCGGATTGGGGATGGAACCTCATCCTGCCCAGGCGGCTAAGGGAGGCGCGAAGTGAGCGGAAAGACCAAGGCGCAGCTCGAGGCGGAGGCCGCGGGTCTCCTTGCGGCCCTCGCGGCAAAGAAGGCTGCGGGGGAGAAGATAAGTGCCAAGGAGCGCATGGCCATCCCCGTCCAGGAGATGCCCGCCCAGGACCCTGTCGCCCGGGGCCGGAACGTCTCCGAGGTGGCGGAGGGCTACGGGGAGGCACAGGCGCGGCTGGAGGCGGAGCGCTGCCTGGGGTGCAAGAACGAGCCCTGCGTGGCGGGATGCCCGGTGCGGGTCCCCATCCCCCGGTTCATAGCGGAGATGCAGAAGGGCGACTTCAAGGCCGCCGTAGACGTCATCAAGGAGACGAATCTGCTCCCGGCGGTCTGCGGACGGGTCTGTCCCCAGGAGAAGCAGTGCCAGCTGGAGTGCACCGTCGGCAAGGGGCTCAAGAGCGTGGACAAGGCCGTGGCCATAGGTCGCCTGGAGCGCTACGTGGCGGACTGGGAGCGGGAGCACGGGCTGACCACCGTTCCCGCCGTTAAGCCCCCCACGGGCAAGCGGGTGGCGGTCATCGGTTCCGGTCCCGCGGGCATCACCGTGGCGGCGGATGTCGCCCGGGAGGGCCACGAGGTGGTCATGTTCGAGGCCTTCCACAAGGCCGGGGGCGTGATGGTCTACGGAATCCCCGAGTTCCGCCTTCCCAAGGCCATAGTGCAGAAGGAGATAGACCTGCTCAAGTCCATGGGCGTCAAGATAGAGACCAACTACTTGGTGGGACGCACCAGGACCATAGCCCAGCTCATGGACGACGACGGCTTCGACGCGGTCTTCGTGGGGGTGGGGGCCGGCCTGCCGAAATTCCTGGGCTGCCCCGGGGAGAACCTGGTGGGCGTCTTCAGCGCCAACGAGTACCTGACCCGGGCCAATCTCATGAAAGCCTACGACCGGGAGCGGGCGGCGACGCCCATCTACGACTCCAAGATCGTGGCGGTGATAGGCGGCGGCAACGTGGCCATGGACGCCGCCCGCATGGCCCTGCGCCTGGGAGCTCAGGCGGTGCACGTGGTCTACCGGCGCACCCGGGACGAGATGCCGGCCCGGGCGGAAGAGGTGGAGCATGCCATGGAAGAGGGGATAGTCTTCGACTTCCTCCGCAATCCCAACAGGATCCTGGGGGACGCCCAGGGCAGGGTGGTCGGCATGGAGGTGCAGAAGTTCGAGCTCGGAGAAGCGGACGCCTCCGGCCGCCGCAGCCCCGTGGCCATCCCCGGATCGGAGTACGTCTTCGACTGCGACACGGTCATCGTGGCCCTGGGCAACGAATCCAACCCCCTCCTGGTCAAGACCACCGCGGGCCTCTCGGTGGATAGGAAGGGACGCATCGTGGTGGGCGAGGACCAGAAGACCTCACTGGAGGCGGTGTACGCCGGGGGCGACATAGTCCTGGGGGCGGCTACGGTGATCCTCGCCATGGGCGAAGGCCGCCGGGCGGCGGCGGCGATCAACGAAACGCTTGCAAAAAGCCCCGCTTGAGGTCATTATAGGGCCATGAAGACGCGCTCCGTTTCCCTCTTCCTCCTCGCCGTCCTCCTGGCCGCCTCGGCGGCGGCCCAGGAAAAGCCCGACGCCCTCAGGACTTACCGCCTGGGGCGGGACCTGGAGGCCCAGGGCCGCTCCGCGGACGCGAATGCCCGGTACGACGAGGCGGTGCGCATCTGCAGGGAAGAGATTGCCCAGAACGCGGCCAACATGGATTCCTATACGGTCCTCACCTGGGCGCTTCTCAGACAACGGAAATACGCCGAGGTGGTGGACTGGGGCCAGCGGGGTCTCAAGATCAACCCCAACGACTATAGGGTCATCGAGACGATCGGCGAGGCGTACTTCTACCTGAACGATTTTCCCTCATCCCTGAAATACATGCAGCGGTATGTGGATGCGGCTCCCCAGGGGGACCGCGTCTCCGTGGCCTATTTCTTTATCGGCGAGATCTACCGCATTCAGCAGAAGCCGCGCCATGCGGACATCGCCTACACCACGGCGGTGCGCCTGGAGCCCAACGTCGCCCTCTGGTGGTTCCGTCTGGGGGCGGTGCGGGAAGCTTCGGGGGAGTTCGCCCAGGCCGTCCTGGCCTACGAGCGGGCGCTCAGGCTCAATCCGTCCTACAAGGAAGCGGCGGACGGTCTGGAGCGGGCCCGCCGCAGGGCCGGCTGATTGCGCCGATGGCGAGCGCCGACGGCGAGCGCCGACGGCCGCCTGTCTTCTCACTAACCCGCTACAGAGCGGCGAGCGCGCCCAACGGCCGCCGGCTTTTCCAGCAGCCCGTTACAGGGCGGCGAGCAGACCCAGGGGCGCCCAGGCCAGTATGACCGCCAGGGCCAGGACCGCTCGGCCCGAGCGCAGGGTGCTCCGGGGACGGCGGGCGGCATCGGCCGCGACTGAAGGAGCTGCGCCCTCCTCGGACAATTCCATCAGCAGCGCGTCGATCCCGGCTATCGGGTCCCGCCAGTCGATCTTCCCCTTGCGCTCCATGATGCGGTCGAAAATCCGGAAAGATTCTCCGATGAGGGAGCCGAAGCGGCCGGGCAGGCGCAGATCCGACCGTATGGTCGCCTTGGACAGCATGATCAGGCCTTCCAGGGTGACCGCCTTCTGCAGCCCCGACAGTAGGGCTCCCGCGGTGATGCGCAGGGGGCCCAGCTCCGCCAAGACCTTGCCGTAGGGCACGAGCAGGTTGAAGAGGACGATGGCGGCCCCGACCAGGAGCGTGGCGAGGGTGGAATTCTTCCTGCCCGCCAGGAAGGCGTAGAGCCAGAAGAGCAAAAACTGCAGGGTTCTCAGGACGAGGGAGGGATTGAAGAGGAAGGCCGGCATGATGAGGATGCCCGCCAGGAAGAGATCTCCCCCCGAAAAGAGCACCAAGGCCCGTTCTCTGCGGCGGACCCTTCGAGCCTCCCTCTTCATGACTGCGCGGTCCTGTTGAGGCCGTACCACCGGGAACGTGCGGCGAAGGCTTCGCAGAAGAGACCCAGGGCTATGCCGGTGACGATCCCCGCTGCCAGGAAGGGCGGGGCGATGTAGACCGCCGAGCGGCCGAAGACGAAGACCCGGGCCAGGAGTATCTGGCTGAGGTTGGACAGCAGGGCTCCCACGGTGCCCACGCCTACGAAGCCTATGCGTTTGGGGCCGAGGCTCGCCCTCAGGAGGAACATGGCTAGGGCGGAGGCCGCGGTGCCCGCCAGGGAAAAGAGAAAGATGTAGGAAAAGAGGGTGCCGGTCACCAGGGCCTGCCCCAGCACCTTGATGGCCACCAGCAGCGCGAAGGGCCCCGCAGGCAGCATGTCCAGGGCCAGCATCAGCGGCAGGTTGGCGATGCCGATGCGCATGAAGGGCAGGGGTTTGGGGATGAGGTACTCGATGGTGGAGAGAAAGAGGCAAAATGCCCCCAGAAGAGCCACCGTCCGCAGGCGCGGATCTCCGTCACCAGGTCGATCCATCCAGTTCATCCTCACGGGTCTTGCCCTCTATCCTCAAGAATACGGCGTTGGGGAGGCAGGCGACCCACTGGCCGTGGGAGTGTATCTCCCCGGCGGCCACGCAGGTCTGATTGTCGCAGGGGGAGGCCAGTACCCTGGCCTGCCCGCCATGGACGGCGACGACGGTTTCGCCCAAGGGTCCCCTCACGCGCACCGTCTCTTCGGCGTCCAGGGGAAAGACCCACTGAGCGCCGTCGCCCTCCACGACTACCTGGGCCTCTCCCCGGCCGCCGCCGTAGACGTACAGGGCCGAGGCAAGGGCGATGAGGGCCGAAACTCCCACCGCCGCGTAATCCAGGGGGCGGAGTCTCGGAACTCTGATCAGCGGCACCCGCCGCAGCCGCAGCCGGAGGATTCGCCCTCGCCGCAGCCGCAGTCGTCGCCGCAATCATCCCCGCAGTCGTCTCCGCACCCGCCGCCGCACCCGCAGCCGGAATGCTCCGAATGGGGATGCCCGTGCTCGAGCTCCTCGGCGGAGGCGGCCCTGACGGCGACCACCTTCACGTCGAAGTTGAGGTCCTGGCCTGCCAGGGGATGGTTCGCGTCCACGGTGGCCATGCCCGCGGCGACCTTGGTGACGGTCACCAGACGGTTCCCGTCGGGGGTCTCCGCCTGGAACTGCATGCCCGCCTCAACGGTTCCGGCGCCCTGGAAGCGGTCCAGGGGCACGTTGATGACCAGGTGCTCGTCCCGGAGCCCGTAGGCTTCCGCGGCGGGGACCGTCACCTTGAAGGCGTCTCCCTCGGTCTTGCCCTCCAGGGCCTTCTCCAGACCGGAGATGATGTTGTCGTTGCCGTGCAGGTAGGAAAGCGGCCCGGAGCCCTGGGAAGTGTCCAGAACCTGGCCGTCGACGTCGGTTAGGGTGTAGTCGATGCTGACCACATGATCTTTGGCGATATTCATACGCAGTTTTACCATACTACCGGGATAGGGTAAAGCATCCGCCGCCGCCGCTAAATTCTCCGCTGGAATGGACAAGGGCCGTTTGAGCGGCTATACTATGCACTGAATTCAATGAACCCTATGTACGATTTCCCATAAAGGAGTTGTCGATGGATAACAGGACCAGCATGTTGCTCTTCATAGGCCTCGTGGTGCTCTTCGCGTTCACCTTCATTTTCGGGCTCGATGCCCTCGCCCTGCCCAACGTGAAGTACGGGGTGATCGCCCTGATCGGCCATGCGGTGTGCATGGGGTTCAGCCTCTTCCAGTGGGCCCTGCTCAAGAAGGAGGGGGGGGCCATGGTGCCCTGGTTCATCACCTACGCCGTCCTCGCGGGCATCGTGACCGTCTGGTACCTGACCCGCTGCGGCACCGCCTTCGGCTGGTGGTAAGCCTCCCAAGACCGGTCTAGTTCCCGTAAACACAGCTTCTTTAGCGCAGGCGACACGCCCCGCGGCGAACCTTGAGGTTCAGCCGCGGGGCCTTTTTATGCGAACAGGAGGAGGCTTGCGGCCATCACCACCATGCCGGCGATGAGGCCTCCGATGGCGATGTGGTGCTCTCCGTATTCCTCCGCCGTGGGCAGCAGCTCGTCCAGGGAAATGTAGACCATGATCCCGGCGACGGAAGCGAAGATGAAGCCGAACATGGCATCGTTGAAGATGGACCGCAGGAGGAAATAGCCCAACAGGGCGCCGATGGGCTCGGAAAGGCCGGACAGGAAGGAGAGCACGAAGGCCTTTCTCTTGCTCTTGGTGGCGTAGTAGATGGGGGCCGACACCGCGATGCCTTCGGGAATATTGTGGATGGCGATGGCCACGGCGATGCTGATTCCCAGGTGGGGGTCCTGGAGGGCGCCTATGAAGGTGGCCAGGCCCTCGGGAAAATTGTGTATTCCTATGGCGAGGGCGGAGAAGAGGCCCATGCGCATGAGCTTCTTGTCCTTATGACCCGCCGCTTCGGCCCCTCCCGCCTGCTTCACCTCTTCCGCCGCCCGGCCCAGCTCGTGGGGGTTCTCGTAGGAGGGAACCAGCTTGTCTATGGCCGCGATCACCGCGATGCCGATGAAGAAGGCGACCACGGTCCAGAAGTAGCCCATCCTGCTGCCGAAGATACCCTCCAGGGAATCCCGGGCCTTCATGAAGATCTCCACCAGGGATACGTAGATCATGACTCCGGCGGAAAAGCCCAGAGACGCGGCAAGGAATTTGGCATTGAACTTCTTGGACATGAAGGCCATGACGCTGCCGATGCCCGTGGAGAGGCCGGCGAAGAGCGTCAGGCCGAAGGCGAAAAGCACAGGACCTGTTTCCATCTGAGAATACCTCTTAGTTATTCATGATAGCACATACTACCTATCGGCGCCTTCGGAGTATAGTCGTGCTTGGCGTGCGGGGCCTGCGCTGGTACAATCGGTGCATGACGCAGGAAGAACTGACGCGCATCAACCTGGGACGCAGTCTGGACGACATCGCCAACCTGGATCCCCGGGGCTACGGGGTCTGCCGCATCCTCTACGCCGAGGCCTACCGCCGCTGCGGCTATCCCCTGTCCATGGCCGGCGCTCTGAGGCTA
>CAYUPG010000029.1:0-16707 GCA_964446515.1 uncultured Treponema sp. | reverse complement strand
AATAGGCCGAAGATGATGAAGAGCAGGTAGAAGGGTGCGATATACGCATACGCTACCCGATGCCGTTTGATGGCTGCTAGGAACACGAATACCTCCGATGGGCCTCTGCTGCGGCAGGAACCGCGGAGGGGCTGTCCCCCCGCGGCAATTTCCCTACTTCTTCGGCTTTGCGCTCTTCAGGATATCCAGGTATCTGTCCCTGTCCTCCCTGACGGCCTCTTCTATCTTTTTCTCCGCCTGGGCCAATACGGTGCCGGCGGAGTCGCCTTCATTCAGTCCGGTGTTGACGGCGTTCCGCAGGGTCTGCTCGGTCGCGTCGTCCATTAGCGTCGAGTAGGAAGGCCGTATCGCCTTTGAGATGTCGACCCACAGATTGCGGACCTTTTGCCCCGCGAAGAAGGGGTCTTCTTCAAAGTACATGGGGTCGCTCCAGGCAGGCTTGTAGCCGGGGAAATAATCCACGGCCTTGAACATGCCGTTCTGCCCCTCCTTTGTAGCCAGGGCGAATTTGATGAATTCCCAGGCGGCCGCCTTATTCTTGCTCTGGCTCGGGATCGCCAGATACGACCCTCCCCAGTTGGAATCGGTTATGCCGCCGGGCAGGCGGGCTACGCCCCAGAGTCCCGCGGTATCGGGGGCTATCCACGTCTTCAGGAATCCGCCGTACCAGCAGCCGGCCACCACCGCCGCGATCTTTCCCGAGGCCAGACCTGAGTAGGTCTCGTTCGCCCACATGTCTATCTTGGCGTCCCACCCGTTCTTGCGGATTTCAATCGCCGCTTCGATAGCCTCGAGGGTGCCCTTCTTGTCGAGGCGGAGCTTGAGCTCTTCGTCGTAGAAATCCCTATTCATATACACCCAGACCGGGATGTCCGCGGCATTGGGGAAGAGCCAGCGCTGGTTGGGGATGCTCACCTTCTTTGCCGCATCCAGAACACCGGCCCAGGTGGACAGCTGCTTCTCCACCTCAAGCGGGTCCGAGGGCAGCCCCGCCGACTTGAACACGTCACGCCTATAGAAAAGGCTTGCGGGTCCTATGTCCCAGACCAGGCCGACCATTTTCTTTCCGTCCACCGAGGTGGCCAGGTTCCACTTGTATTCGACGAAATCGTTCTTCATCGCGCCGGCATTGTAGGGCGGCTCAAGAAGGTTCTCCAAACCGCCCATATCCTTATAGCGGCCTATCCAGGCCTGTTCCAGCATGACAACGTCGGGGGCCCCGGCGCCGGCTGCAATGGCGGTGGAGAGCTGCTGATGATGCTCCGCATTGGCCATGAACACCAGCTCAACCTCAATTCCGGGGAATTTTTCCTTGAACTGCGGGATGATGGCTTCGAAGGCCTTGTCTCCGGCCGGCCATCCTCCTACGGTAATTTTCCCCTTGATATCCCCCGCAGCTTGTTTGCCGCCGCAAGCTACGCTCAAAACCGCCGCGGCGATGCATGCTGCCGCAATCGCCGCCTTTCCGAACCGTCCGTCCACCATCTTGGACCTCCTTTTAGTATGTACACGAGTACATATGTACAAAAAAACTACCTGCGCCTGACGCTGCTCCGCTCGATCAGGAAGGGCTCGATCGACTGCGGCACGGTGCGAGACTGACCCGTAATGAGCTCGATGAGCAGCCGAGCGCATTCCCTTCCGTGCTCCCTCGGGCGTATCGATACGGAGGTGAGGGCCGGATAGGTGTGGGCTCCGAAGCTGTGTCCGTCGATGCCGACAACCGAAAGATCTTCCGGGATACGGACGCCCTTCGACTGGAGCCGGCCCATCAGGCCGATGGCGGTGTCGTCGTTGAAGCAGAGCACCGCATCCGCATGCAGCCTCTTTTCCAAATACTCATCCGCCGCCATAGTCCCGTGGAGATAGAAATCCGTGCCTTCATCCAAGGATTCTTCTATGCTAGGACCTAGGATGCAGCGGTCGAGATCCTCTCCCAGGGATGGAGCCATAAGATCCCGAAACCTCGAGTACCGGGTATCGGCTGTATCGATCTTGTTTTTTGACGCGAAGGCTATGCGGCTATGCCCGGCATCCCTCAGATAGCGAACCGCCTTTTCCAGAGCAACGGCGACGTCCACGTTCACATGGGGTATGGGCCTATCCAAGTGCGCGCCATAGCCCGCTACGACCATGGGAATCTTCAGCCTGCCCGATTCTGGAAAGTTGCCCCAGAGCTCCCCCGGAAAGATGACGCCGTCTATCATGAGCGTTTCGATTTGGGCAAAGGTGCAAGGGCCGCTCACCAGGACCATGAAGCCTGCCTCCGCCGCCATGGAGAGCATGCCGCGGTACATTTCCATGTAGTAAAAGTTGTAAATATCCGGGACGAAGAAGAGCAGTTGGTTCGCCCTCTGGTTCTTCAGCGATACGGCGATGGGATTGGGGGTGTACTCGAGTTCTTCCGCCGCCCGCATGATGGCCGAGCGCTTTTCTTCGGAGAGGTAGCCTGTATTGTTGAAAGCCCGCGATACCGCCGCGACCGACACTCCTGCCCGTTTCGCGACGTCGTTCCTTGTGGCCATTTCTACTCCTGTACTCGAGTACATATCCACTATACCTGAGCGCAGCAGTGCTGTCAAGAATAATTTGCGCCCGAATCAGCCCGAATCTCACGCTGTCTGTATGCGAGGCCGGACCCCCCGTTTCCGGTCTGCGCTGCAGTGGGAGGCTCTCAGTCCATCATGATGCTTTTCTGCTGTGTTGACATCCCTAGGGCCCTATGGTAAAAATGTAACCATATAGTTACATGCAGGATGCGGTCCTGCATTTTTATCGATTGGTATGTAACCATTAGGTTACAAAAGGAGATACCCAATGCACATTTCTGTACGGCGCACGTTCTCGATGTTGGGGGCGCTCATTTCCATTTCCGCGTTTTCGGCGTGCTCTTCCGCCTGCGCGGTGCCTTCCGCGGAGATGCCGGATGGGGGGCTGCGCCTGAGCGTCGATGCGGGGCCGGAGTGGATCCACGAGTTCCCGATCCTAGGGCCCATAGTAAAACCGAACGAGCCCACCTTCGCCCTCTGGCTGACCGACGAGGCGGGGGGCTACCTGGACACGCTCTTCGTTACCCGGAAGGCGGGAAAGGCTGCCTGGGTTTCGGCGGACGACGGTCGCCCGGAGGCCCTGCCGCTCTTTTTTCATGCGAGGGGAGGTCAACCTTCCGCCGAGCACCCCGCACCGGACGGGGTCACGGGGGCCTCGCCGAAAAATGGGCTGGAGCTCGTCTTCGTGCCAAAAAACCTACCGAACCGCTTCTATGTGTACGGGGAGTTCAACCATTCGGTGGACTACAACGGCGCCTACCCCGAGGGAGTGACCGACGCATCGGCGGCGAATTACTCGGGCGGAAAGGGGGGCAGCGGCCAGCCCGCCGTGGTCTACCGCGCCCTGATCGACAGCGAAACCGACCGCGGCTCGGAAGTGGCCCTCGAGCTGGTGGGGCACAGCGAACCGGGGGCTCCGGGGAACGGCACCATCTACGGAGACCTCTCCGGACTGACCGGCGCCGTACGCATAGTTCGGAGCATTAAGGTGGCCCTGCGATGAAGCGCGCATCCTGTCTTCTTATCTTGACCATCGGTCTTTATTCCCTTGCTCCGCTTGCTTCGCTCGAACTGCGTCCCGAGCTGGGCCTATCGAGCTGGGCGGACCTGAATCTGGGTCTGCGGACGGACGGCCTGCCTTGGACGGCGACGACCGTCTCCATCGGAGCCCTGTGGGCGGGGGAGAGCGACGAAGTGCCCGTCGGCGCCGCAGTAGGCCTGCGGCAGAGCCTCTTCCGCAGCCGTTTCCCCTTGGAGCTGGACCTTGCGGGGGAGCTGCGCTTCCTGGACCCGGATGCGGGCTTCCTGGTTCTGCCCTGCCTCGGTCTGGAGCTGGGCCTCAAATTCAGCCTATTCAAGCAGGATTTTCTGGTGCGGACCGGCCTCTGGACGGGCTCGGCGGAGTATGAGGAATCCTACGAGGGGCGCTACGTTCAGGTGCGGCGGATCAGCGCCCTCGAGGTTCCGGCGATCCGGGCGACCCTGGTTTGGCGCGGCCGTGCAGCGGTGGAGCGCCGCCGCTGACGAGGGTCTTCTCCAGCATGAGGGCGAGGGCGCCGCAGAGGCGCTCCCAGCCCTCATCGCCTTGGAGGTCCACTCCGTTGAACACTGCGACCGTTCTGGATCGGATAGTCAAATAGTATATAGCCGCCGCGGCCACCGCGAATATGGCGTCCGTATCCACCGAGGCATCGTACCCCGCTCCCTCGGCGAGGGCGGCGGCGAGCCCCCTGCTGACGGCGAGTCCCTGCCGTTCCCGGGCCGCCGCCAGAGAGCGGGTGACTTCGTTGTCCTCCGTCAGTTCGGCGGTCATGAGCTGCTGGGTCATGGGGTCTCCGGCCAACTTGGCGTGCATGTCCAGGAGGGCCCGCCGCGCCTGGGCCCTGAACCTTTCAGGCGGCACCCGACCAAGGTCGACCTCTATGCCGGTGCCGGTCTTCGTCATGTCCAACCGGGCTGCCACCGCGTCCAGCACCCCTCCCATCCCCTGGAAATACCGATAGATGAGAACCTTGCTGACTCCGGCCCGTTCCGCCACGGCATTGATGCCCAGGCCGCGGAACCCGTTCTCCCGAATGATCTCCACCGCGGCGTTCAGGATCCTCTGCTCCGTCTGCTCCCTGTCCCGTGTCTGCCTATCCATCGCTTCCCCCGGAATTATGGTAACCCATGGGTAACAAAACCGCAAGGCCGGCTAGCGCGGCGCCGCGCCGCCTGCCCATCTGCCCGGTGTCGTGCCGTAGCGCTCCTTGAAGGCCTGGACGAAATGGGAGAGGGACCGGAAGCCCGCTTCGGCGCAGGCTTCGGTCACCCGGCCTCCCGCAGCCAGGACGGCGCAGGAGCGCTCAAGACGCGTTTCCGTCAGGTAGTCGCCGATGGTGTAGCCCGTGGCTTCCTTGAAGCGACGGCACAGGTGGTGCTTCGAGACGGCGCAGCGCCGGGCGATGCCGTCCAGGGACAGGGGGCCACCGGCGCCCTCGCGGATTACGGCTATGACCCGACGGGCGGTCTCGTGGAGGGACGAATCCGTGCGGTCCGATTGGGGCTCGTCGGGGGAGGTCCGCTCGGGAATTGCGGCGCCGAGGACGGCGAGGAGGCCGTAGAGATCAGAGAGTTCCCCCAGGGCTCGGAGCTCCGCCCCCCGGGATGGGCCGAGCTTCCGCCGGGCCAGTCGGATGAGCGCCTGCGAGGCGCCTGAATCGTCGGTGAACGTCGCATCAGGCCGGGAGAAGCGGTCCAGGAACGCGGCTCGGCAGGCGGCTCCGTAGGACGCCAGGGGGGCCGCGCAGGCCTCCAGGTCCACGATGAGCACGAAGGCCGCATGGTCCGCCGCCTCAGGCTCAAGGCGGTATGCGTGCACCGCGTCGCATCCCACCAGGTATATCCGGCCGTCGACGATGGGCTCCGCGCGGCCGGGAAGCCGCAGCTCCCCCCGGACGCCGCGGAACAGGACCAGCTCCAGGCGCGGATGGAAGTGGGGGGCGATAGCCGTAGGACCGCCGTAGCGGGAAACGAAGCTTACGAGGCTTCCGGGTCCGAAGTCGAAGGATTCGAGCCGCGGACCTGCGATGTAGGCCATACCGCAATATAACGACATACTTGCGCAATCCGCAAGGAGTAGGAAGCGGAGTAAAGCCATATACCGGTATCTATGGAAAAGCTATTCGACATACCCGTCCGACCGGACGGAGCTTCGCTCATCGCCTGCCTGGCCCGGAGCAGTCGGCCATCTCGGCCGCACTGCATAGAGATCTACCTGGACGCGGAGGTGGAGGATGCCGTCGCCTTGCGTTTCGGCCTCGAGGCGGACCTCGACCGCTCCGATCCCTTCTTCCTCCAGAAGCGGCGCATCGCGGTGCAGCGCTTCCTGGGCTACGACTACGTGCTCGCGGGAGCTTCGGGCTTCGCCCTGGAGCTGCCCCGGCGGGTGGGGGACGACGCGGACGCCGGAAGCCTTGCCCGTTCAGGCGGACGGGTCTACGTGGAGGAGGGCCGGGGACCCATCACCAGCTGGGCCGAGTTCGAAGCCTACTCCTGGCCAGACCCGTCGGCGGCGGATACCCGGGAACTGGAGTGGTACGAAAAGAACCTTCCCGACGACATGTGCGTCCTGGGAGGACTGGCGGGGCACGTGGCGGAGGAGCTCTCCTTCCTCATGGGCTACGAGACCCTCTGCGTGGCCCTTTACGACCAGAGCGACCTGGTGGCGGCGATACGGGACAGGGTCGTGGAGCTCCACCGCCGCCACTTCGAGCTCCTGCTCCAGTTTCCCCGGGTCCGGGCCGTCTGGGGCACCGACGACATGGGCTTCCGCACGGGGCCGCTCCTGTCCCCCGCCCAGCTCCGGGAGCACGTGCTCCCCGCCCACGCAGAGTACGCCCGGATGGCCCGAGACGCCGGGCGCCTTTACCTGCTCCACAGCTGCGGCAAGCTGGACCTGATCATGGAGGATATCGTGGGGAAGGTCCGGGCGGACGCCAAGCATTCCTTCGAGGACACCATCGAGGACGTGGCCGACGCCATGGCCGTCTGGGGGGACCGGATCTCCTTCCTGGGGGGCATCGATGTGGACTTCCTTTGCCGCTCGGACGAAGAGTCCGTGCGGCGTCGGGTCCGGAGCACCCTGGACCGCTGCGGCACCCTAGGCTACTGCCTCGGTACGGGCAACTCCGTGGCGAACTACGTCCCCCTGGACAATTACCTTGCCATGCTGGACGAGGGCCGACGCTGGGGGCGGTGAGCTTTCCCTTGACCTAACGCCGGAGTCTTGGTATATTCTTGATGTTTCTATCAAAAGAAACATCAAGGAGACAACCATGAACCAACGCAAGAAGCTTTCCGCGGCCACCGCGCTCACCCTGCTCGCAGCCGTCGGCGCGGCGTCCCTCGTATCCTGCGCCAAGGAGAAGGCGGGCGCTGCAGCGGCGTCGCCGGTCATAGGCATAGCCAAGATCGTGGCCCACCCCGCCCTGGACGCCCTGGAGAAGGGCATCATGGAGGAGGTCGCGCTGGCCTATCCCGACGCGAAATTCGATCTGCAGAACGCCAACGGCGAGCCCGCAACGGCCACGCAGATTGCCCAGAAGTACAAGCTGGACAAGGTGTCCGTGGCGGTCGGCATCGCAACCCCCACCGCCATGGCCCTGGCGGGGGCCATCAAGGACATCCCCGTCATCTACTCCGCCGTCACCGATCCCGTGGCCGCGGGGCTCGTGGCGTCCTTCGAGCAGGGGGGCGCCAACGTGACCGGCACCTCGGACCTGCCCCCGGTGGAAGGCCAGATAGACGCCCTGCTCCAGCTGGCGCCCCACATCAAGCGGGTGGGCCACGTGTACAACGCCGGGGAGGCGAACTCGGTCACCACCGCCAAGAAGGCCCAGGCCTACGTCGAGTCCAAGGGCCTGAGCTTCGTCACCGCCGTGGTGGCCAACTCCGCAGAGGTGGGACAGGCACTGAGCTCCCTGGCGGGCCGGGTGGACGGCATCTACCTGTCCACGGACAACACGGTGTTCTCCGCCATCTCCACGGTGGCCGACCTCTGCATCAAGGCCAAGCTGCCCCTGGTGACCGCCGACCCCAGCTCCGCGGAGACCGTACCGGTTCTGGCGGCGGTGGGCTTCAACTACTACGAGATGGGCCGGGCCACCGGACGCATCGTGGTGGATGTGCTCAAGGGCAAGAAGACCTCCGACATCCCCACATACTTCGCCGTGGATCCCAAGGAGCACGCCCTGGTGGTCAACCTGGACGTGGCCCGCGCCCTGGGACTCAAGGTGCCCCAGGCTATGGTCGACCGGGCGTCCCTCGTGCTAGGCTCCCGGTAAGATGATCGAGGCGATACTGGTAGAAGGGTTGGTATACGGCATCCTTGCCGTGGGCGTGTTCATCACCTTCCGGGTGCTGGACTTCCCGGACTTGACGGTGGAGGGGAGCTTTCCCCTGGGGGCGGCCTGCGCGGCCGCCGCCTTGACCGCGGGCATTCCGTTCCCGGCCGCGGCGGCGATCGCCATGGCCGCCGGATCCCTGGCGGGGGCCTGCACGGCCCTCATCCACAACCGCTTCCGGGTGCCCCCCCTTCTGGCCGGCATCGTCGTCATGACGGGCCTGTACTCCGTGAACCTCCGCGTCATGGGGGGCAGGTCCAACATCCAGCTCATAAACCGGCGGCCCCTGCTGGACTTCGCCCGCTCCTGGCTGCCCGGCTTGGAGCAGGATCTTTCCTCCGCCCTGTTCTTCCTGCTCCTGGCCGCGGCCGCGGTGGTGCTTCTGGACCTCTTCTTCCACACGGAATTCGGCCTTACCCTCGGCGCCCTGGGTGACAACGAGAAGGTTGTCACCGCCTCGGGGTCGAACCCGGACGCCTTCAAGGTGGCTGGGGTCGCCTTGGCGAACAGCTTCGCAGCCCTGGCGGGGGCCCTGGCCTCCCAGCACCACGGCTTCGCGGACGTCAACCTGGGAGCGGGGGTCGTGGCCCTGGGCCTGGCGTCGGTGATGATCGGGGAGCTGATCTTCCGGACCAACCGCATCGGGGGCCAGCTCCTGCGGGCCATCCTGGGGGCGGTCATCTTCAAGGCCATCATGTTCGGCGCCCGCTTCTACGGCTACTTCGCGGGCATCACCCCCAACGACCTGCGCCTGGTGACCGCCCTCATGATCGTGCTGTCCCTGGCCCTGGGCAAGTTCCGGTCGGGCATGGCGGATTCTTCCGCCCGGCAGGCGGCCCTGCGCCGCTCGGCCTCCGACGCGGAGGGGTCCCTATGATAGAGCTCGCTGATCTGAGCGTCATCTACAACCCCAATACGGCCGACGAGCGGCGTGCCCTGGACGGCATCAATTTCAGCCTTGAGCGGGGCGAGTTCGCCGCGGTGATAGGTTCCAACGGGGCGGGGAAGAGCACCCTGCTCAATGTGGTGTCCGCCTCCGTCCGTCCCAGTTTCGGGACGCTCCGCATCGACGGGGCGGACCGCACCAGGGAGCCCGAGTATCTGCGCGCCCGATCCGTGGGCAGGGTCTTCCAGGATCCCCTGGGGGGCACCGCCGCCGAGATGTCCGTGGAGGACAACCTGGCCGTGGCGGCGCGCAAGGGGGCCAAGCGCCTGTCCATCGCCGTGACGGCGGCCCGGAAGGCGGAATTCCGCCGGCGCTTGGCGGAGCTGGACATGGGCCTTGAGGACCGGATGAAGGAGAACGTGGGCCGCCTCTCCGGCGGACAGCGCCAGGCCCTCACCCTCCTCATGGCCGTCCTGGCTCGACCCTCCGTCCTGCTCCTGGACGAGCACACCGCCGCCCTGGACCCGGCCAATGCGGAGAAGGTCCTTGCCCTGACGGAGAAATTCGCCGCGGAATATGGTCTGGCGGTCCTGATGGTCACCCACGACATGGCTAGGGCCATCGCCGTGGGGACGCGCCTGGTGATGATGGATCGGGGCGAGATCATCATGGACGTCCGGGGGGAGGAGAAGTCGGGCCTGACCGTGGAGGGTCTCGTGTCCCGCTTCCGCGCCCTGCGGAAGCATGAGTTCGCCGGGGACCGATCCCTTTTGGCCTAGGGCGATGGAAAAGTTCGACAGCTCCGCCCTAAAGGCACTGGCAAAACGGCCGCCCCTCTCTTCCCGGGCTTCCGACTTCTGGGCGGACCCCTACGTATCGAGCCATGTGCTGAACGCCCACTTGGATCCCGACGACGATGCGGGCTCCCGGAAGCCTGAGCGCATACGCGCCGAGGCCTCCTGGATAGTGGACGCCTGGGAGCTCGACCGCTTCGCCGCAGCGGCCGAGACCGAGCCGCCCCTGGTCCTGGATCTGGGCTGCGGGCCCGGACTCTACGCCGCAGAGTTCCTGGAGCGGGGCTGCGGCGTTCATGGGATGGACATCTCCCCCGCCTCGATCGAGCACGCCCGCCGCAGGCAGAGCCGCCGACGCCGGGGCGCCGGACCTAAAGCGGTATTCGAGCAGGCCGACTTCACCCGGCAGACCTATCCTGCGGGGGCGGCGGGGGCGGCCATGGTCTACGGGATCTTCGGCAACCTGAGCAACGCGGAGCGGGACCGCGCCCTTTCCCGCCTGGCTTCCGCCCTGCGGCCGGGAGCGCGCTTCGTCTTCGACGTCTTCACCGAAGCCTACGCCCGCCGGGAGGCCCTGAAGGAGTCTTGGTGCTGCGTCCTCAAGGACGGCTTCTGGATGAGCGGCCCCCACCTGGTGCTGGAAAAATCCTGGATCTACGAGGCGGATCGGACCATCTTCAACGCCTACTATCTATTGGATTCCCGGGGGACGCTCCACACTCGGCTCGTCCGCCACCGCTGGTACGACGCCGCCGAGTTGACCGCGGTCCTGGAGCGCCGGGGTTTCCGGCCAGTCCTCATCGCAGGCGACCTGACCGGCGCCCCCATGGACGACGGGGGCGACTGGATCGCGGTGGCTGCCGAGTTTGCAGGGTAGGGGGAGCCGGCCTCCGGCGCGTTCAGCCCAGATGCCGCCGAAGGAAGGGAATGACGTCGGTTCCGTACCAGCGGTGGCCGCCCTCGTAGAGCCGGTGCTCCAGGGCATCCGGGGCGCCCGAAACGCGGTAGGCCGCGGCGGCGACGGCTGTCTGCTCCTGGGCGTTGGCTGCGCCCCGTTCCCCGTTGAGGGGATCTCCGCGGCCGGTCTCCACCAGCAGAGGCCGGGGCGCGACGAGCGCCGCGATGTCGCCCATGTCGGCGGTTTCCCACAGCCCCGGCACATAGTTGCAGGCGCAGTTGCCGTTGAGCTCAAGCAGGGAATCCCTATAGCCGTAGAGGTAGCCGCTCACCACGGCGCAGCGCACGCGCTCGTCCAGGGCGGAGAGCCAGAGGGTCTGGAGGCCGCCGCCTGAAAAGCCCGCGCAGCCGATGCGCTCTCCGTCGCAGTCCTCCCGCGCGGCAACATGGTCTAAAAGACGCATCAGGTCCCAGACCCAGAGCCCGGTCACCGTGAGGCCCAGGCCCAGGGCCATCTGGGATAGCCTCCTGCAGCTGCACTCCAGCAGCCCCTCGGCGGCCGTGCCGGGATTTGCCGGCTCTCGACGCTCTCCGGCCCCCCGGGCGTCGGGGCAGAAGACGACGAAGCCCGCGCGGGCGAGCTGCAGGCCGTAGTCGTTGTTGTGCCGCCGTACGGCCTCTCCCAGGCCTTCCCGCTCGCCTGCCTCCGCGGCGTCCAGGGCGCCCGCCACCCCGGCCTTTCCGCCGACCCCGTGCCCGTGGGGCGCGATGAGGGCCGGCGGCTTGCGGCCCGCCGGGTGGGGGGCTGCGGGTTTGAGTACATAGAAGGGCATCCATACGCCCGGCTCGGTACGGATGCGCCATCTCTCCCGCAGCACGTCGGCGAGCTCGACGCGCTCCAGCAGTTCCGCCCCGCCTTCGCAGAGCTCCAGGCGGTCTAGACCGATGAGCGCCCCCAGGGTTCGCCGCGTCTCGGTACGCCAAAGCTCCAATCCCGCCGCGTCCGCTGCGCGGAAGGCGCAGCGCCTCGCGGTCCGGTCGAAGCGGGCTTTCAGGGCGGCCAGGGAGCTGTAGTCGACGGCGGCATCGATCGGCATCTTCGTCAATCATCCCCCTCCCTGCGGAAGACCGCCAGGGGGGCTCCCTGCTCGCCGTAGAGGTACAGGCGCTCGTCGATCAGGCGGTAGCGGCGGACGCGGCTCAGAACTCCATAATAATGGGTCTCGAGCTCCATGTCGGGGCAGGCCATTTTGGTGGAAATTCCGGCGGAGATGGAGAGCCCGTACATGCCCTGGAATGAATACTGAGCCCGATAGCGGTTGCAGCCTCCGATGCCGACGGCCCAGCTTGAGTCGGCCTCCAGGGTGAGGGTCACCTGGGGCCTCGGCGGCGGCGCCTGCACGTTCAGGCCCTCAAGCTCCACAAGCAGCCAGAGCAGGTCCGTGGGCCGGACGGACACGAAGGTTTCCGCGATGCGGCTAAGGACATACAGGTCCTCAAGGGGACCTTCGATGCGCTCTCCCTCCTGGTCCAGCAGACGCAGGGTACTCCCCTCAGGACGAACGCGGAAGCGGGGCTCCGCTCCGCTGTGCAAAACGAAGCCCTGCTCCGACGCCTCAACGGCGCCCCCGTCTATGGTGGGGCCCCCTGCCCGGTCGACGTAGGTTTCCGTGGAAGCCCAGGTCCCGTCCGGGAAGAGTTCGAGGATCACGTCTATGCCGGGACCGGAGGCCGCCGGTATGGTGCCCGCGTAGGCGGCGTCGGGGAAAGGGCGGGCTTCCGGGGCGGGGGATGCCGCGCCTACACAGGAGAGGGTCGCCAGGGCAGCGAAGAGTCCGGCGGCGGCGGAGCGGATATGGTTGGCCATGGGCTTAAGTATAGCCTCCGCCGACCGGACTATCAAAGGTCGAGAAATAGGCGGACCGCCCGCTCGTAGTCTTCGAGCCCCGCGGCCCGGAGGATGCGCAGGATATCCCGTTCCCTTCCGGGGCTGCGGTGCTTGAGGTAGCTCCAGAGCTCCTTCATCTTGTCCAGCACGTGCCGGGGGCCGTGGAGCGCCGCGCGGTAGCGAGCGTAGAGCTCGTCGTGGAAGGCCCGCAGGGTTTCCCTCTCTTCCGATTCATCGATGCGTTTTCCCCTGATGCGTGCCGGCAGGAAGGGGTCGCGCAGAATGCCCCGCCCGAGCATCCAGGATCTGATCTCCGGAAACCTGGCCTTGAGGGCGAGGTAGTCCCCTTCGGCGAAGATGTCGCCGTTGTAGGTCAGGGGGTGCCGTATGCGGGGGAGGGCGGCGGCGAAGGCCTCCAGGTCCACCGTTCCCCTATAGAGCTGCTTCCCGATGCGGGGGTGCAGCGTCACCGAGGCCAAGGGGTGGTCGTTGAGCAGGGGGATGAGGGCGTCGATCTCCCTTGAGTCGTAGCGGCCCAGGCGCAGCTTCACCGAGAGGGGCAGGGGCGCGGCTGGGCAGACGGCGTCCAGGAATGCGGCGATTCTATCCGGGTGGGGAAGGAGGCCCGAGCCGCGGCCCTTCTTGGCCACCATGGGGTAGGGGCAGCCCAGGTTCCAGTTCACCTCCCGGTAGCCCCGGTCCGCCAGGAGGCGGGCGGTGGCCAGGAAGCTCGGGGCGTCGTTGCTGAGGATCTGGGGGATCAGGAAGTCCGTCGTGGTGCCCGGCTCATCGGCGGGAATCAAATCCTTGAAGTAGGAGGCCTTGCAGGAGGCGGGGTCCACCGACAGGATGAAGGGGGACAGGGCGGCGTCGATGCCGCGGAAATGGGAGACGTAGGCGGCGCGGAATATCCGGCTGGTGATGCCGTGCAGCGGTGCGAGGATGAGGCGATCCATGGGCCGAGCCTAGCACGGAGGGGCGGGTTTAATCTCCCTCGGCCCTGGATGAAGGCCCCTCCGGACGGATATACTGAGTCAAAGGAGACCGCCGTGAGAAAATTCCTTCCGATCCTGCTGCCCGCTCTTCTGTTTTCCTGCGCCACCATACGGGAGCAGCGCGCAGTGCTCACCGATCAAGCATCCTGGGAGCCTCTGTCTCCCCTGACCCTGGACCTGGGCTACGATATCTTCCTGCAGCGGGTCGACCTGCGCCGGGACACCCATACGGAGACGGAGATAGGCCGGGATATGAAGGAGCGGGAGATCACCGTGGCCAACGACGATCATCCCCTGGTGCTGGACTTGGGAAACGGTCTGATCCTGGACCTCAACGGCAACCTCTGCCTGGACCTCATGCGCCTCTACGGTATTCGGGATCTCGAGGAGTTCGTCATTCGATCCGAGGGTTCTCGGATCGGCAACACCAACACCACCATCACCGTGAAGGACGGGAAGTACCGCATCGAGCGGAAGCGGGGTTCCCCCGCCCTTGAGCAGGGGCGCTACGACGCCGCGACCGCCGAGGACGACAAGAAGCGGCACTCGGTCATCGTCTCCTACGACCTGTCGGTGGACACCATGGTGAGTCCCCTGGGCTTCAAGTCCGTGGTGACCATGAAGAAGCCCGCCATGGGTACCGCCGTCCTGGCTTCCCGGGAACGCACCCGCACGGCAGTGCTGGACGCCGGCACGGTGCGCCTGGACGACGGCCTTGTCGTGGAGCACATGGGCAACCGCATAACGGCCGCGGGACTCACCTTCGTCAGGGCCGGTGACAGCGTCTTCATCTTCGACCGGCACTACAGCGGCGTGGAGCTACGCCGGGTTGAGAATCGTGTGGAATACCGGGTCAACGACGAGCTGGTCCGCACCTTCACCCTGGAGTAGGGCATGCAGCTCCACGGCCTTCTCGTCGGCGCCGCCGCCTTCATCATCATCGGCCTCTTTCATCCCCTGGTGGTGAAGGGGGAGTACTACTTCGGCGTCCGCATCTGGCCCCTCTTCCTGGTGCTCGGCCTGGCGTCCTGCGCGCTTTCGCTCTTCGTATCTTCTCCCCTGACGGGTGCCGTACTCGGCACGTTCGGATTTTCCAGCCTCTGGAGCATAGGGGAACTCTTCCACCAGCGCGACCGAGTCGCCAAGGGCTGGTTTCCGCGGAATCCCGCGCGGCACGGAGACTCCTAGGGTGGTTTCCTCCATAATTTGGGATTGGAACGGAACCCTGCTGGACGATGTGGCGCACAATCTGCGGGTGGTCAACGGCATCCTTGAACGGAGGGGACTGGCGACGCTGAGCCTGCTGGAGTACCGCAGGGTTTTCAGCTTTCCCATCCAGGGCTTCTACAAGGTCCTAGGCCTTGCCCACGAGGGCGAGGAATACGACCGGATCGCCCGGGAATACGTCTCAGGCTATACGGCGGACCTCGGCTCCTGTTCCCCCACCGCGGGTGTGCAGGAGCTGCTCTCCCGCCTTTCCGGCAGGGGAGTGGGGAACTACATCCTCTCGGCTACCAATCATCCGGACCTGCTGACCCAGGTTGAAGCGGTAGGCCTCGGCGGCCGCTTCGAACGCATCCTGGGCAACGACGATATACGGGGCAAAAGCAAGGCGGACAAGGCCGCCCTCCTCCTGCGGGAGGAAGGCCTTGCGCCGGAGCGCACCCTCCTGGTGGGGGATACCCTCCACGACCTGGAGGTGGCCGACCACATCGGCGTCCGCTGCATCCTCTACCGGCGGGGACACCAGGAGCTGCGGGACTGCCGCCCCTACGCCGCCGTGGACGACCTGTCGGAAGTGATCGACTACCTGTAAGAAAAACCGTCCGGCCCGTGCGCAAAGCACCCGCCGGACGGCCCACGTTCCCGTCTGCAGTTTACGCCTCCGGCGTAAACTGCGCTACGAATAAGAGCAGCGCAAGGCGCTGCTCTTATTCGTACTACCACTGGGGAGGATAGAACTGGTCCACATCCTTCTTGGTGATGATGTGCTGGGCCAGGTTCTTGCGCATGGGGATTTCCTTGCCGTTAAACCAGTCGGCGGCGGTCTGGACGGCCAGGGCGCCGTCGCCTTCGGCGGTCTGATAGGTGATGGCGAAGAGCCTCCCGTCCTTCACCAGGTCCATGCCCACCTTGGAGTTGCCGGCGGCCACCACCAGGACGTCTTCCCTTCCGGCCTTCTTGAGAGCTTCCACGATGCCCAGGGCCTGGGCGGAGTCGTCCGCCGCGATGATGCCCTTCAGGTCCTTGCCGAAGCGGGTGAGCCAGTCGGACACCAGCTGCATGGTCTTGTCCGCCTCGAAGCCGGGGGCCTGCTTGTCCAGGGTCTTGATCTCGGGGGCGTAGCCGGCCAGCTCGGAGATGGGGCCGAAGCAGCGGGCGAAGTAGGGCGAGCCGCCGGGGGCGTGCTGCACGTAGGCTATGCCCAGTTCCTTGGCGCCGGGATTCCGGCGGCGGAGCTCGTCGGCGAAGGTGCGGGCCAGGAGCCGGAACTGACCGAAATCGTCCGGTCCGGTCCAGGCGATGGCGTAGTCCATGGCCGCCGCGTCGGGCAGGGTGTTGAAGAGTATCAGGGGGATGCCCGCCTGGTTGATCTTCCGGGCCTGCTGGGGCGCGGTCTTAGCGTCGAGCGGGATCAGGAGGATCATGTCGGGCCGCTCGTTGATGGCCTGGTCGATCATCTGGTTCTGGACGGCCAGGTCCCAGTTGGGGGACTTGGCGGAGAACTTCATCTGATAGGCGTCCGCCACTTTCTTGGCGCCGTTGGTGCAGGCGGTGGTCCAGGGATGGTCGCCGTGGACGATGAACACGATCTTCTTACCGATGGCGCCGGTCATGGGGGACTTGGGCACCGCAGTCTTGTTGGCGTTCCAGCCGGCCCACTCCATGTCGTACCAGTGCAGGGGGTCGGTCTCGGGCAGGGCGGCGGGGTTCGCCGGACGGGTCGGGACCTTCCGGTTGTCCGTGGAGGGCCGGAGCAGCTGCTGGTTGTCCGCGCTCTTGAGCCCGCTGGTGTCCACCTTGAGGGACGCCTCAAGGTTCGCTTTGGCGTCGGTGCCGCCGGTCTGCTGCCCGCCCGCAGCGAAGGCGTAGGTCGCCGCTAGGGTAGCCGCCACCATAAGGATTACCATTCTCTTCATTGTAGCCTCCTTTCAGGATATCTCGTACGGGACCGTTCAAGACGGGTTCCCGCGTTCGAGCGATTTCAGCGCCGGGAAGACCCGGCAGTTTCCGCCGCCGCTGCGGCCTCGAGTTCCTTGACCAATTCGGGCCGCTTGCCCACCTCTTTTTCGTGCTTGTACACCGCGTAGGCT
>CAYUPG010000028.1:11315-16967 GCA_964446515.1 uncultured Treponema sp. | reverse complement strand
GCGCGGAAGGGGTGGAGGTGCTCCCCCTCTCCCTCCACTACCGCTACGGGCCGGGCGCCGAAGCCTCCTTCGAGCGCGTCATGGCGCCCCTGGAGGACAGGCTCGGCATTTCGGCGCGGCGGAACGCGGCTCCCTCCGACCGGCTCTCCGCCGCGGCGGAGGCCCTGACCGCCGCCGCGGAGCGGCGGTACCGGGAGCGGCACCGGGAAGTCTTCCGGCGCGCCGATGGGGACGCCCTTCTGCGCCCGGTGCCGGCGGGGGAGCGCAACCGCCGCTGGTCCCGCGTACTGGAGACGGCCCTCCTCTGCGCCGAAGGCAGCCTCGGCATCGCCGCCGCGGGGGACGCGGTGCAGCGGGTGTACCGCATCCGCCACGAGTGCTGGGACCGCATCTACTCCCTGACCGCGGAGGGTCTCCCCTCGATCCTGGACGGCGAGCTGGCCGACCGAACGGCGGGGGAAGCCTGGTACGCCATGGGGCACATGGAGCTTGCGGACCTGGGCTATTACCTTGACTTGGACGGCCCGACGGAGGATGATGATCTTGACGGGGCCATAGAGCGGGGGCTCAACCTTTGGGACGCCGTCTCCCGCCTGCGGGGGGGCAATTTTTCCTGCCGGCCCGTTCCCGGCCCCCGGCGGGCGGTGGTGGTCGCCGCGGAGGCCCTGGACATGGGCCCCCTCATGGCGCCCTACGGAAAGGACCGCCGGGCCGCCGCAGAGGCCGCGGCGGAGGAATTGTCCGGCCGCTACCGGAGCTGCATCGAACGCTACGAACAGGAGTATCTTCATGGCTGAACATCCGAGACTTACGGTACGGCAGAAGGCCGGATTCGGCATCTGCGACCTCGGGGGCAACCTCTTCTTCACCGCCCTGGGCTTCTGGAGCCTCAACTACCTCACCGACACGGTGGGCCTCACCGCGGCTCTGGCGGGCACGGCCGTGATGGTCGGCAAGCTCTGGGACGCCGTCACCGACCCCATGATGGGCTACATCTCGGACCGCACCCGCTCCAGGTGGGGGCGCAGGAGGCCCTACCTCCTCTTCGGCTCCCTGCCCCTCTTCCTGACCATGTGGTTCTTCTTCACCGCCCCGCCCCTGCACAACCCCGTCGTCCTGACCCTCTGGGCCGCGGCCGCCCTCATGGCCCTCAATACCGCCTATACCGTGATCAACATCCCCTATTCCGCCCTCACCCCGGAGCTCACGGACGACTACCATGAGCGCACGAGCCTCAACGGCTACCGCTTCGGATTCGCCGTGGTGGGAACCATCCTGGGAGCCGCGGCGGTGCAGCCGATAGTGGGGGCTTTCGGCTCCCGGGCTGCGGGCTTCTCCGCCATGGGGGCCATACTCGGGGCGGTCATGGCGCTTACCGCCCTGGCCACCTTCTTCGGCGTGCGGGAGCGGGACCACTCGCGCACCGAGCTGCCCAAGGAGGGCTTCTTCTCCACCTACCTCTCGGTGTTCAAGAACCGCCCGTACCTCATGGTCCTGGGGACCTACGCCCTGAACCTGACGGGCCTCAACTTCCTCCAGGGCATCCTGGTCTACTACACCAAGTACGTGTACCGCAACGAGGGCCTGACCACTCCGGCCATGGTGCTCCTCCTCCTGGTGGCCATGGTCTGCATACCCCTGTCCGTCCTGGTCTCCAAGCGCATCGGCAAGGTGCGCACCTACCAGCTGTCCTTCGCCGTCCTGGCGAGCGCCTGCGCGGCCATCTACGCCCTGGGACATATCCTGGGAGAGACCTTCTTCCTGGGGATGATGGTCTACGCCGGGGTCGGCATAGGCTTCGGCTACGTGGCGCCCTGGGCCATGGTGCCCGACACGGTGGAGTACGACGCGCTCAAGACCGGGAAGCGCAAGGAAGGAGCCTACTACGGCATGTGGACCTTCACCTCCAAGGTCGGCCAGTCCCTTTCCATCTTCCTCTCCGGGCTCATCCTGTCCGCCGGGGGCTACGTGGCCGAGGCGGTCCAAAGCGCCGCCTCCATAGGGTCCATACGGCTCCTGATCGGCCCCCTTCCCGCCGCCGCCTTCGTCGCCGCCATCCTGGTCATCCAGCGCTACCCCCTGGACGAAAAGACCTACCATGCGATGATGGAAGGCGGAGCTCTGCCGTGATCACCCCTCCCGGCCTCAGGAGGGTGGTGCTCCATCCCGGGGACCACTACGCGACGAAGGACCCCGTACTGATCAGCACCCTTCTGGGCTCCTGCGTCGCCGCCTGCCTCTACGACAGGGGCAGCGGCGTGGCGGGGATGAACCACTTCCTCCTGGCCAACCGGCGCTATGCCCGGAACATGCCCATGAGCATCACCGACGCGGGGCGCTACGGGGTGCACGCCATGGAGCTGCTCATCAACGACATGCTCAAGCTGGGGGCAAGCCGCAGGGGCATCCGGGCCAAGGTATTCGGGGGCGGCGCGGTGGTGGAGCAGTTCGTCTGCGACAATTTCGACTGCGTGGGGGACGTCAACGGCCGCTTCATGCTGGAATTCCTCAAGACCGAAGGCATACCCCTCGAAGCCTCCGACCTCGGGGGAAAGCTCGGCAGGATCATCCGCTTCCGAACCGATACCTTCGCGGCGTACCGAAAGTACATAGTCCAGGGAGCCACCGCCAAGGTGGAGCAGAAGGAGCACCGGTACTGGGAGCGGGAGATCCAGTCCCAAAAGGATCAGGGGGACACGGTGGTGTTCTTCGACGCATAGGAAGCACAATGGAAAAACGCGCAGAGCTCATCAGGACAGCCTCGCTCATCGCCCTCTTCGGAAACGCCGTGCTGGCCCTGCTCAAGATTGGGGCGGGATTCTACGCCGGAAGCCTCGCGGTGGTGGGGGACGGCATCGACTCCTCCACCGACGTGGCGATAGCCCTCATGTCGCTCGTGGTCGCGGGCATAATAGCCCGGCCCGCCGACGCGGAGCACCCCTGGGGCCACGGACGGGCGGAGACGGTGGCCACCACCGTCCTGTCCTTCATCCTATTCTTCGCCGGGGGACAGCTCATCCTGAACGCCTCAGGCGCCCTCCTCTCCGGGGCGGAAGTCGCCGTTCCGGGACCCGCGGCCCTGGCCGTCACGGTATTCTCCATCCTGGCCAAGATAGCCCTGGCCTGGAGCCAGTACCACTTCGGAAGGCGCTCCGGCTCCTCCATGCTCATGGCCAACGGTAAGAACATGGCCTCCGACGTGGTCATCTCCGCGGGAGTGCTGCTCGGGCTCGCCCTCTCCACAGGCCTGGGGATAGGCTGGATTGATGCCGTCGCCGCCGTCCTGGTGGGGCTCTGGGTCATAAAAGCCGCCGTCGGGGTGTTCCTGGAGGCCAATACGGAACTCATGGACGGCAACGCCGACACCGGGCCCTACTCGGCGGTGTTCCAGGCGGTGCGGTCCGTGCCCGGCGCCGGGAATCCCCATCGGGCGCGCATGCGCCGCATCGCGGGACTTTGGGACATCGACATCGACATCGAGGTTCAGCCCACCATGACCGTCCGCCGGGCCCACGAGGTGGCCAGCGCGGTCGAGCGGGCCATCAAGGAAACGGTGGAGGGGGTCTACGACATCGTGGTGCACGTGGAGCCCGCGGGGGAAGGGGACAGCCACGAAGCCGAGGGCTTCGGTCTCAGCGAAGGGGGGCTCGAGTCCTCCGGGAGCCTGCCCCCTACTCAAGGATAGCGGGCAGGGAGACGTCGGTGCTCGTCCGCGCGCTCCCGAGGTAATAGGAAAACCTTGCGATGAACTTTGCGATGAAATCGCGGCGGTTCGTCTCGGGCAGGGTGCCGCCGAAGCCGAAGATCACGGTCCAGGATGCAAGGCCCCCCGCCGAAGCGCCGTCGGCCGCCCAAAGGCCGCCCTCCCGGGAAGCGTACAGAACCAAGCCCCCTGCGCGCTCCTCCGCCCAAAGCCCGGCAGAAAAGTAGAGGGGCTCGCCGCTCACCCAGACCCGGATAAGCTCGGGCTGCGGCCCATCGGAATCCGCGCGTCCGTACAGGGAATACTCGCCGTAGAGGGCCCGGAAGGCATTCGCGCCGAAGCCCGGGAGCCCCGAGACGGGCCTGCCGCCCCGTTCGAGCAGGGCGAAACCGGCGGGCGCCCCGACGCTCCGGGGAGACGGGCCGGTGCCGCCGACCTCGGCCCGTTCCGGCCCCTCCTCTCCCTGGGCCGCCGGGGAGCCGAAACGGGAGGACGGAAGGAATCCCGCGCCCTCGCAGGAGAGCGTGGAAAGGGCGAGGATACCGAGGCAGAGCGCCCCGAAAAACCCTGCTGCGGTCCGTCCGAATCGTTCCACGGAAGCAATACTACTCCACCGTGACGCTTTTTGCCAGGTTCCTCGGTTGGTCCACATCGCGCCCCAGTTCCAGGGCGCAGAAGTAGGCGAAGAGCTGCAGCTGGACCACCAGGGGGAAGGGGTAGAAGAGCTCCTCCATCCTGGGAACCATGATCACGTCGTCGGCGATCCCCCGCACGTCCTCATCCGCCCCGGTGCAGAGGGCGATGACGGGGCCCTTGCGCGCCTTGATCTCCTTCATGTTCGAGATGACTTTCTCCCGGAGGGAATCGTCGGGAACCAGGAACACGCTGGGGGTCTCCTCGTTGATGAGGGCGATGGGGCCGTGCTTGATCTCCCCGGCGGAGTAGCCCTCGGCGTGGATGTAGGAGATTTCCTTCAGCTTCAGGGCGCCCTCCAGGGCCACGGGGTACTCAAGCCCTCGGCCCAGGAACAGGAAATCCTTAGCCCGGCAGTACTTCTTTGCCAGAGCCTGGATGTGGTCCCGCTCCTTCAGAGCCTCCTGGACCTTGGCCGGCACTCCCTGCAGCTCCTTGACGAAGCGCAGGCCCGCGGAGACCGACATGTCCCGCATCCGGGCTATGAGGAGGGCGAACACGTAGAACACCGCCAGCTGGCTCGTGAAGGCCTTGGTGGAGGCCACGGCGATTTCCGGCCCCGCATGGGTGTAGACGCCCCCGTCGGACTCCCGGGCTATGGTGGACCCCACCACGTTGCAGACCCCAAGGACCCGAGCGCCCTTGCGCTTCAGCTCCCGCATGGCGTAGAGGGTATCCGCCGTCTCCCCGGACTGGGTGACCGCGAAGTAGACCGTGTCCGGCTCCACCACCGAGTTGCGGTACCGGAGCTCGCTGGAAAGCTCCGCGGAGGCGGGAATACGGGCCAGGGATTCGATGAGGTAGGCACCCACGAGGCCGGCGTGCCAGCTGGTCCCGGCGGCCACTATCTTGATGCGCCGTATGCCCAGGAGTTCCCGGCTGGTCATGTTGAGGCCCCCGAGCTTGCCCGTGGCGTACTCGGGATCCAGCCGTCCGCTTAAGGTCCGGGCTATGGAAGCGGGCTGCTCGAAGATCTCCTTCTCCATGAAGCAGGAGAAGCCCTCCTTCTCTATGTCGTCCAGGTCCCAGGTGACCTCATCGACCTTCTTGTTCACCTTCTTGTCCTGAAGATCCGTGATGGCGAAGCCCTCCCGGGTCAGGGAGACCAGCTCTCCGTCCTCCATGTAGACCACCTGCTTGGTGTGGGCGAGCATGGCGGTGACGTCCGAAGCCAGGAGCATTTCCCCATCCCCTATGCCAACTACCAGGGGAGAACCGTACCGGGCGCCCACGATGCGCCCCGGCTCGTCGGCGTG
>CAYUPG010000028.1:0-11305 GCA_964446515.1 uncultured Treponema sp. | reverse complement strand
GGAGGGCGGCGATGCCGTAGGTGCCCTTCACCTGGCGCAGGGCGGAGCGGACGGCCTTTTCCAGGTCGCCCTCGTAGTAGTAGGCGATAAGGTGGGCCAGGACCTCGCTGTCCGTCTCGCTGACGAAGCGTAGGCCCTCCGCCTCCAGCCGTGCCTTGAGCTGGACGTAGTTCTCGATGATGCCGTTGTGGACCACAGCGACCTTTCCCTGGGCGTCGCAGTGGGGATGGGCGTTGAGGTCCGTGACTCCGCCGTGGGTGGCCCACCGGGTGTGTCCTATGCCGCAGGAACCTGAAAAATTTTCCGGCACCACCGCCCGCAGGTCCTGGATCCGTCCGGTGCGCTTGACGACGTTGACGCCCGCCCCGTCCTCCACCGCAATGCCCGCCGAATCGTAGCCCCGATACTCCAGGCGCTTGAGTCCGTCCAGCAGTATGCCCGCGGCGCTCTTGGGGCCGCAATAACCGACTATGCCGCACATATCGATCCTCCCTGTGTTCTCGGAAGCGAGTATATCGAGGGGAAGACGGGACGGCCAGTTTCCTGTCCCCCGTTGTTGTCCTTTTGCCCGATTCCGGCTATTATTAGGGAATGAGCCAGGCCGCCGACCTGTATACCCTGCTTCGGTTCTACGCGAGCCGGATCAGATCCCCTGAAGTAGCAGTCGCCCAATTCATCCCCTTTCTGGAAAAGTACGCAAAGCGCTACGCAGCGGAGCGTCCCGACCTCGCGCCCTGGGCCCAGGATACGGGCAGGCAGATTTGGGCCGAGCTTCCCAAGCTCGAAGCGGCGGGCCGGCTGCAGCTCTTGACCGACGAGTCCGGCACCCGCATCGCCATACCCCAGTTCTACGTGGACGTGATACAGCAGGCCTACAGGGCTGCGGACGAGGGCGCCGAGCTGCCCTTCCCCGACGAGAGCTCCCTTAAGATTCTGGTGCCCGCCACGCTGGTGAAGTCCCTGAACCTGGAGCTTGATCTGCCCGCCTTCGCGACGGGAGCCAAGGAAGAAGGCCCCTCCATCGTAAAGCTCATCTTCCCCGAAGGCTCGGGATCGACCCTCATCCTTTCGGACATGATCCCCAAACGCCTCCTGGAGCTCGCCCTTCTCAAGATCAGGCACTATCTAAGAAGCCACAACAACAAGGAATACGTGCAGCACAAGCTGGCCCCTGCCTTCCAGGGCAAGGAATCCCAGCTGAAGGACGCCCTGAACCAGCTGATGGTCCGCCCCTTCGATACGGTCAACGACATGGAGAAGGCCGGGGACTTCTCCTTCCCCTTCTGGGCCTACTTCGCCAGCCTCGTGAAGGGGGACATAAAAAAGAAGAACGACCGGCTCCCCGAGGACACCGCGGCCCTCCAGGCGGTCCTCGTAGTCGAGGTGCTCAACAATTTCTACAAGGGCAAGGTGACCAGGGAGAAGGAAGCCGAGACGGCCTTCCGCAACCTGGACCTGCAGCTCGAGAAGCCCCCCTTCCACTACTCAGTGGACGACATAGTTCGCTTCACCGACACCAAGGGCATTCCCCTCCTGGGGCAGTACACCCGGGAAGCCCTGGAGAACCACCTCAAACAGCGGTCCACCACGGCGGCCAACGACCAGCTGCCCGATCTCCTCATCGTGCACGGACTCGGAGGGGAGCGCTGGTTCGTGAAGAAATCGAAGATGCTGCCCCTGTGCATGCGTCTTCTGGGAGATGTGCGGCCGAAGGTCAAATCCACGATTTCACAACGCTGGTACAAGCTCATGAGCGACTTCCGCTCCGAAGCCGCAATGGAGGACGACGAGGCCTTCGACAAGGAGCTTTGGGAGCTCGCCGAAGGCTTCTCCCCCATCCTGGTTCCCCTGCTGGAGGATAAGAAGCTCTATCTGGTGCACGAGGAGTTGGACGGAACCGAGGGGGGGCTGCCCGAAGCGGGCAGGCTCTTCTACAAGGGCACCCTATCCCCCATGGGCGAGCTGCTCCTCCTCAAGCGCAAGGACATCCTTACGGACGTGCGGATGATACTGCCGTTCTGGTATTCCATACCCGTGCTTTCCCAAATCATCGCCTTCTTCAAGGGCATGGGAAAAACCAAGCGGAAGAAGAAGAGAGCCGCGGTCGTGAGGAGCGGGGTCAAGGAGGGCGCGGAAGCCGCGGAAACCCCGTCGGCCGAAGCGCCTCGGAAGGATAGGCGGAAGGAACTGAAGCAGGCGGCCGTGACGACCCGGGAACGTATCGTTCCCCAGGGCTATTCGGCGGAGGCCTACCTATCGGAGCTCCACGACCGCTGGAACAGGATCATCAATGCCCAGGCCAAGGAGAACTTGACGGAGGACGTCAACTCCCTGATCAGGGATTACCTGCGCCGCACCATCAGGACCCTACGCTCGGCCCCCTTCACCGCGGAGCGCATTGCCGAGCTCGCCGCCACCCTGGCGGAGACGCCGAATCTTCAGAAGCTGCCCGCCCGTGACTCCCTGCGCCTCTACATCCAGCTCTACATTTCCCAGCTCCTCATAAAGTCTTAAGACGAAGCGTCCCGTAGCATCGCCTCCTATTCTCTGCACGGCCCCCCCGAGGGACCACGGTCCTCTTTGGAGGGCCGAAACGTGTTAGGAGGCGACTATGAACAACCTGAATTCAATTTTGATCGAAGGCAACATCGTGCGGGAACCCCTGCTGCGGGCGACAGCCAAGGGAACGCCCGTGTGCACCTTCAGCCTGGCGTCGAACCGGTTCTTCAAGCAGGATGCGGGCTACGAGAAGGAAGTGGGCTTCTTCGATGTGGAGACCTGGTCCAAGCTGGCGGAAAATTGCCACAACCTGGGCCGCAAGGGCCGGGGAGTACGGGTGGTCGGACGGCTCAAGCAGGAGCGCTGGAACGGCGCGGACGGAAAACCCCGGACCCGGGTGATGATCGTGGCGGAGCACGTCGAGTTCCGGCCGGAGTTCAAGAAAGAGAACAAGGAAGAAAAGGACGCCGCCATGGAAGCCGAATCGGCCGCCATGGCGGAGGCAGCCCTGGAAGGCCGGGAGCTCAGCGAGGACGCGGAGTACGCCGAGACGGCGGAGTCCCTTGAGACCGAGGCCCTGGTGTTCTAGCCGTCCGGCCTGCATCCTCGGAAGGGGCGTAGAAACCGTCCTTCCAGTTGAAGCGCGTGGTGTTGGGGAGCGGGGTGCTCTCCTTCACCGCGGACATCACATCGCGGTAGTCCAGCTTCTTCAGCGGTACGCCCGAGAAATCCACTATGAAGCGGGAGAAGCCGGACTCCCGCAGGAAGGGCAGCTTGTCCACGATGGAGAAGGGCTTTTCCGGCAGCACGACGGTGCCGTCGTCTCCTCCGGAAATACGGAAATTCTCCTCCCTGCCGTCGGAGAAGGTCTTGAAGGAGTAGAGGCCGCCGAGGTCCGCGCGGATGCGGAAGAGGGCAGGATAGGCGAAGGCCGTCACGAAGGTGTAGGGACGCCGGTCGCCCTGGACCGTGCGTTCCAGGTTCTGCCGGTTGTTCTCCAGCGGGGCGGCCACGTAGGGGGAGCCGAGGCCGGCGACGAAGGCGTAGGACCAGCTGTTGAAGGTGTAGAGGTAGGGCCCGGCTATGATTCGGGCATCGGTGCCCCGGAAGAAGGAATAGTGGGCAAGGTTGTTCACCATGAACTGCTTGAAGCCAAGGGCTAAAAGCCGGGGTATCTCCTCGGACATGAGCGCTTCGATTCCCTGGGGGTAGAAGGGATCCAGCACCAGAATCAGCTCGCCCTTTGAGAAGGGGAGCGGCTCGCCGGAATCGAGAATGCGCTTGGCGGCTGCACGGGTATAGGAGAGCATCGCCCGGATCGGCCGCATCCCCTGGAGTATGTAGAGATCTTCGGGACGGGAGACCGCCGCGTAGACGCCCTCGGGAAAGAGGTCCCTCTCTGCCTTCTCCGGCCGGGGAAGCTCGAAGGTCGGGGCGGATTCCCTTCCGGGCAGGCGTCGGAAGCCGGCGAGGTCCTTGGGCAGAACCGGGGGGTAGCGCTTCGTCATGGTCTTGGTTTGAATGAGGTAGACGGAATCCCCGATGTCGAAGCCCTCGGGGATGGAGATCCAAAGGCCGTCTTTGGGAGCTTCATCGACCGCGGTGATCTTGTGGGACTTGCGGTCCGTATCGTCCGAGCGGTGCAGGCGTATGGAGTCTCCCGCCTCCGGCCTGACATCGGGGACGGCGATCAGCCCCTGCCGATGCTCACCTCCGCCGCGCACCCGCTGCACCTTTCCCAGGGCAATGCCCGTGCCCCCCGCCTGGTCGGCCTTGAGCCAGGCGGCAGGATCGCTTCCGCCGTGGTGGAAGCTGGTCTTGGGCCTGGCGAAATCGTTGCGGAGTATGCCCAGGGCATCCTTGACCGCCTTTTCCCTGTCGCCCTCCAGGCCGTCCAGGATGCGGCGGTAGGCGGCGACCACCGTACCCACATACTCGGCGCTCTTCATGCGGCCCTCTATCTTGAGGGATGCGACTCCCAGGTCCGCCAATTCGGGCACCCGCTCCGCCAGCTGCAGGTCCGCGGGACTGAAGTAGTACCCCGTCTCATCCTCGTCCCGGTAGAGCCTGCGGCAGGCCTGGGTGCACATGCCACGGTTGGCGGATTTTCCCCCCAGGTAGCTGGAAAAAAGGCAGAGCCCCGACTCGCTCACGCAGAGGGCCCCGTGGACAAAGACCTCCAGCTCCACCGTAGTGTTCTCCCGCACCCCGCGGATCTCGTCCAGGTCCAATTCACGGGAAAGGACCACCCGGTTGAAACCGTGCCTGGACAGCAGATTGGCGCCCCGGGCGGAGGCGACGTTCATCTGGGTGGAGGCGTGCAGCTTGAGGGAGGGGAAGCAGTCCCGCGCCATCTTGGCGACCCCGAAATCCTGCACGATGATGCCGTCCGGCCCCACCGCCGCCAGGTATTTGAGGAACTGGTACATGCGGTCCGCCTCCCGCTGCTCGAAGACCGTGTTTACCGTCACGTAGATCTTCCGGCCGCTCCGGTGCAGGAACTTGACCGCCCCCTCGAACTGGGAATAGGCGAAATTAGAGGTCCGAAGGCGGGCGTTGAAGTTCTTCAGACCCAGGTAGACCGCGTCGGCGCCCTCCGCGACCGCGGCGTCCAGGGCTTCCGGCGAACCCGCCGGAGCCAACAGCTCGATGGGCTTCATCACAGGCCTCCCGTAAGTATCCCCAATTTCTGGAGACCGTCGTACACGAACTGGACCGAAAGGCCCGAAAGCAGGAGCCCCATGATCCGCTCTATGACCGAGACCCCCGTGCGGCCCAAGACCCGCAGTATCAGGGAGGAGGCCCGCATCGCCGCCGCCGCCGCGGCGAGGGTCAGGACCACCGCGGCGAGGAGCATGAGCATGATCGGAATCAGGGGCATCTGCGAGCTCGTGAAGAGCAGTATGGTGGTTATGGTGCCCGGCCCGGCCAGCATGGGAATGGCCAGGGGAAATACTGCGATCGAGACGGTCTCGCCCTCATCCCCTCCGTCGTCCATGGGATTCTCCTGCTTGGACACCTTCGATTGGGTCGGCCGGCCGAAGAGCATCTCCAGGGAAACGATGAAGAGCATGATGCCGCCGGCGATGAAGAAGGAGCCCGGATGGACGCCGAGGAGGCTCAGGATCCATTTTCCCGCCACGATGAACAGGGTCAGCACCAGGAACGCCGTAAGGACGGCCTTTCTGACGGTTCTGGTCTTTTCCGCCTCGCCGAGACGGGAAGTGAGGCCTATATACATAGGTACGAGCCCGAAGGGATCGACGACTATGAACATGGTGAACAGTATGGGGACGAAAGATGCAAGCATAGGGGAGGCAGTATACGCCATTAACGCCCTAATGAACAAGTTGCGCTCCCCGCGCCGGCCCGGGGATGCTTTGCCTTTTTCGCGGCTATCGTTTACACTGTAGCCCATAAGATCACCTTTCCAGAAAGGAGCCCCCATGAGTTCGGAAGTAAGCCTCAATGCCGCCAATTTTGAGACGGAGGTCCTCAAGTCCCCCATTCCCGTGCTGGTGGATTTTTGGGCCGAATGGTGCATGCCCTGCAAGATGATCGGCCCCATCGTCGACCAGCTGGCGACCCAATACCAGGGGCGCATAAAGGTGGCCAAGGTGAACGTCGACCAGGAGAGCGACCTGGCGGGCAGCCACAACATCGTCTACAAGGACGGCAAGGTGGTACGCCAGAAAATCGGCGCTCTCCCCAAGCACGAGATAGAGAACCTCTTCAAGGACCTCATCTGACGGACTCCTACGGGCCGGCGGGCGCGTAGCGCTCCGTCCGGTTGGGAGCGCCGGGGGTCGCGCAGCCGGTGGCCGCGACGTACCAGTCTTCCGGTCCGTCCGAGTCTTCCAGCCCTTCGTCCCTGCAGATGGTCCGGGTAGTCGTGGTGCCGGCGCTGGGAACGGCGTCCTCAGGATTCGGTATTCCCGCGGGCCCCATCCTCCAGGCCCCGCGCTCTCCCAAGTACCGGGCAGCGGCGTACAGCTCGCTCTTCGGCCACTCCCCCGCCGGACTCTCGCTCAGGAGCACCGCGTCCACAACATTTCCGTCCTGGTCCAGCAGAGCCAGGGCATCGGTCTTGCGGATGCGCTTCTCGCTCCCGGGGACCCAAAAATCCCGGGCGGAAGGAGATGCCTCCACGCCGCCCGAATAGGCAAGATCCGAGCCGGTCTCATCCCGGGAAAGGGCCGGCTCCAGGGTGCGCAGGTGCACGACCACATACTCTCCCGCCGAAGCTTCCGCCCGGGGAAATTCGTAGAGCGGCGACTCGAAGCCCGAGCCGGAACCCACCAGGCGGAGCGCCCCCAGCTGACCCGCGCTTTCGAGGCGAAGCTCCACGAATTCGACCTTGGGCTTGGAGTACTCGGTCCGGACCTCCGTTATGCGCAGCGCGGGCATGCGATCGTTCCGGGCCCTGAAGGGAACCAGCACGTTCAGCGTGTTGCCCCGGGCATCTTCCACAAGTATATCGGCGGTCACTTTCTCGCCCTCGCGCAGCGGTTCCGCCAAGGTGACGGTCACCGTCGTCCCGCCCGTCGTTTCCGCCACGGCAGAAGGGGGATCAAGGCGCAGGGACGAGACGGACACCGCCTCGGAAAAGGCGAATTCGACCACCATCGGGGTCGGAGAGCGGCAGCCGAGAAAGACCGGGGGCGCGGCGTCCACGCCCAGAACACCCTCCAGCGCCGACTCGGGGGCACAAGAACAGGCTGCCCAGGTCATCGCCGCAACGAGGGCCGTCATCGCTTTTCCTATACGCAGGTTACCCATGCAATCCTCCTCCCCTCCTACGGCCCTCGCCTGCGGGCCGCTTCAACTAAGACGTCCTTTCCGGTATGCTTCGTCATCATGAAGGTCATGAAGCTCGATCTCCGCGCTCCCCTCCCCTATCGCCGAGAGTTAGGCCCTCCCCTCACCGACGATGATGAACGCGTATGCCTGTACGAATTGGACGACCGCACGGGCCAAGATCTGGATCCTCAGGCCGAGGGCTACCTGGGGGAACCCATCCTCACGGCCGGCATTCATGGCGCGGGCGAAGAAGTGGCGGTACCTCAGGGGACCTACCTCTTCGCTCAGCTGAAGGCCGCCCCGGAACCGCATATTCAGACCGCCTTGGCGATCGAAGTCCAAAAAGAGGGGCTTTGGCAGGGTTTGGCCATGGGGAAGCGCCTGTACGTCCGCATCCTCCGTGAGGAGGACGGCACGGTCACCCAGGCGCTCCGCCCCCTGCTCGCCTGAAGGGCGCACCATGGGCCTTCGGATCTGCCGCTCCCTCTCCACGGACATCTATGCCAACCTGGCCCTCGAGGAGCAGCTCTTCCGGCAGCTCCCGGAGGGAGAGCGGCTGCTCCTCCTGTGGAGCAATAGGGATGCGGTAGTCATCGGGCGCTACCAGAACCCCTACCTGGAATGCGACGTTCCGGCCATACGCCGCTCCGGCGTGTGCCTGGCACGAAGGAGAAGCGGCGGGGGAACGGTGTGGCACGACTTGGGCAACCTCTGCTTCACCTTCATGGGCGGCCGGGCGGACTTCGATCGCCGGGAGAACATCGAAGCCGTCGTCGCCGTTCTCAGGTCCCTGGGAGTCCCCGCGGAGACCAATGAGCGCCTGGATATTCTGGTGGAAGGATACAAGGTTTCGGGGAGCGCCTTCAGGGAGAGCGGTGGCAAGTCGCTGCACCACGGCACGCTGCTGGTGGACTCGGACCTTAGCAGGCTCTCGGGCTTCTTAAAGGGAGACGCGGGCCTTACGGAAACCAAGGGAGTCAAATCGGTGCGTTCGAGGGTGGCCAACATCGGCTCTTGGGGCGGAGGCCTCGGGGTGGAGGAAATCGCCGAGGCGCTGGCGGAAGGCCTGCGCGCCGGGAGCGGCGGAGCGGCTGCGACTAGCCTTGATCCGGAATCGGAAGAGACGGGAGCTCTCATCGAAGCCGGCCGAGCGGAGTTCCGCGATCCCGCGTGGATCTTCGGCGCATCCCCTCCCTTCAAGCGCCCCTACGTAACGGAGCAGGGCTCCTGGACCCTCCGGGTGGAGGGCGGGCGGGTAGCGGAACTTGAAGCATCGGACAAAACAGTACCCGAGACGCTGTCCCGGGCACTGCTTGGAGCGGATTACGGACTTCTGGAGGATATCGCGGCCGCCCTGCCTTCCGAACTTCGGCCGGCAGCGGCCCGCCGATAGGACCCTACAGCCGCAGGGCTTCCACCATGTAACGCAGATCGAAGCCGGAGGCGCTGCGGCGGCGCATCTCGACCACCAATATCAGCGAACCGTCCTTCGGAGCTATCATGGCCCGGCGTATGCGGTAGGCGGCTATTTGGGGCCGCTTCAGCTGGGGCGTGCCTACCACGTATTTTTTAACCGATCCGTCCGGTGCGGTCCGCACCAGATTGATGTAGAACGAAGATTTGAGGTCCGCCCCGGAGCCTTCCACGAAGGGAACCAGGGTGGCCGTGTAGGCCGCACCGCTGTCGAAATCCCTGAACTCCACCGTATCGTTTTTTTGGTCTCCCGATGTTCCGTTGTCCATGGAGATATAAAGGGGACGGCTCTGCCGGGTAAAATCGATCTGATGGGCGTCCGCCAAGGCCGCATTGGCTGCCAACAGCTTGTAGAAGGCGCCCGAGCCGTCAAGCCCCGGAGTCGCCGGGCCCGGGTGGACATAGGCAATCCGGCCGCCGGGAACGAAATTGTTCTTCGGCACATCCACCACGAATAGTTCGGACCAGGGCTTCAAGCTCCCGGACTCTACCCCGTATTGGGCGAACATATACTTCTTCCCGTCGGGAGAAAAACCGAGGTCGACGAAGATAGCCGCATCTCCGGCCCAAGCGGCCGTTCCCAGCGAAGTCAGGATAAGGATGCACATGCCGAAAAATGAGCGTTTAGACATACCGGTCTCCTCCGTTATAGTATCGGAGCTTATCGGCCGCACTTGAGCCTCCATTGCCCTATCGTCTATGCTTAGGGTATGACCATATCCACGAGGAACAGAATTCTGGGGGCGGGTATCCTGTTTTCCGCTATCCCCATCGTGGCCGTCCTCCTTACCCTCAAGGACATCCACGTCCTGTATCCCGCCCTAGCCGATCTTGCGTCCCGGCGATCCCAGGGTCTGCTCCAATACCTCGTCGTTCCGCTCATGCCGCCGTCCGCCCACGCGCCCTTGGCGGCGCTGATCACGGCGCTTGGGTACGCATTCATATCCACGGGGCTGATTTACTACTTCTTCGAAAAAACCCAATCGCCGGAGATACTCTTCTTCGCCCTCTTCACCGCTTCCTTTTCGGCTGAGGGAGCGAGAATCGTGCTGCCCCTGGTGCAAGGCCGGGAATTGCCCCAGGCCTATGTGGTCATGGCCGCCAGGGTCCTCTTCTTCGCCAGACTGATGGGAATGTTTTCAATCTTCATCGCAGGAGTCTACGCTGCGGGATTGGAGTTCCAGAAACACGGGAGCCTGGTTCTGATCCTCGCCGCGGTCTCCCTGACCATGGCCACGGGGATACCCATGGACGGACTCTCCTGGGACAGCGCCATGACCATCATTCCGGGCTATGGAACTATGTTTTCCACCGTCGACACGGGGATGTACATAATCACCGTCCTCAGTTTCGCAATAGCGGCCTACACCAAGGGCTCAAGGGAGTACATGGAGACGGCGATCGGATCGGTGCTGGTATTCATCGGCAGGGACGGACTGCTGCATGCGGACACCTGGGCCGCAGTCCCCGCCGCCGCAGCGGCTTTGATCGCGGGAACCTGGCTCATCAGCACCAGGCTGCACCGATACTACCTTTGGCTCTAAAGGTTTCCGCTTTTAAAGGATGGACGCCGCAAGACCCACGCTGAGAGGCAGGGCGATGTTGTCGTAATCCTCAAGGGGCAGGACCTCCACCAACGTCGCCGTAAGGGCGGCGAGGAGGGAAAGCCTGAGGTCGGAGGAAACGCGGTACGCGAAGAATAGCACCGCCAGGAAACAGGCGGCGGAGCCCTCTAGGCTCTTACCCATCAAGAGGCGGGGCCGGAGGCGGCCGAAGAGCTTTCCCACCAGGGAGGCGAAGCCGTCCCCGAAGGCGAGGGCATAGATCGCTATGGACGCCGCAGGATCGGGGTACAGGAGGAGGGCGAGCATGGCGCCGAGGGCAAGGGTCACCGGCCCCAGTACAAAGCGTCCCCAATCCCGCTCCCGGGCGGCCTGATTTGTAATGGAGGATATCACGGGAACCTCTACCCCTGCGAGCCTGAGGGTCTCGGCGTAGGCATACACCAGAGCGCCCGCGCCCAGGAAGGCGAGGGTCCAGGCGCGGCTCATGGACGCGAGGCTGGGGGTCAAGGCGATAAGGAAGTGTATGGATTTTCTGACCAACTCTACCCTGATTTCCTCAAGGGAAGAATTTTCGGATAGCGCTAGAAGTTTTACCTTAGCCGGCTCATTAATCATGCATTCATAATAGCAATTATCATACCAACCAAATAGATTAAAACACATAATAATAAATCTTTGCCATGCATATATATAAAAAGCAAACAAACATCGCGGCACCGAGAATGGACAGCATCTGTAGCTATTTGTATACAGGAGATATTCATAATTCACTACGAAGTCGATTCTATTGACATCGTGCTTTCAAAATGCTAGGATCACAGCGTCGTCGAAACGGCGATGTCGGGAAGCTCGGCTTCCCGCACTCAGCGGGAGAGTGCGCGGACTTGGCGTTCTCCACAGACAGGCAATTTGTTGGGCGATTAACTCAGCGGGAGAGTGCTACCTTCACACGGTAGAAGTCACTGGTT
>CAYUPG010000027.1:6665-17124 GCA_964446515.1 uncultured Treponema sp. | reverse complement strand
AGGAGATCCTCGATGTGGGCCTCCAGGTCCGCACGGCCGTAGGCCGCCGGGTATTCCGCGGCCAGGGCGTCGGCTGCCTCGGCCATGGCGGCCCGGGCTCCCTCCTCGACCCCCGGGATCGCCAGGGCGTCCGCCAGGAGCTCCGCGGCGGGAGCCGCGCGGCAGCCCAGGTAGGCCGCCGTCGCGTGGCCCAGGTTGTGGACGAAGAGCTTGCGGTCCACGTAGGCTTGTATGTCCGCCACGGGGTGGAGGCCCGGCACTGCGGGCGCGGGGCCGCGGAAGCCCCGCCCGTCCAGGATGAGATCCTCGTACTCCTCCGCGAAGACCTGGAGGGGATCCTCCGCGAGGTCCGCGGCGCGCATGATGGGGACCATCTTGCCTATGCTCGTCTCCACGAGGCCGACCAGGGCCTCCAGGGGATAGCCTGGGCCGAGCTCGGCGGAAAGGACTTCCCGAAAGAGCTCGTCCGCTCCCCGGGCGTTCTCGGCGATGATCAAGTCCAGGGGGACGTCGCCCCGCCGTGCGCGGCGCAGGGCAAGGCCCCGGGCTATGACCGGCAGTATCTTGGGCAGGGCGGCCTTGCCGACGCTGGTGGCGGCGAGGTCCGCAGAGGCCAGCTCCTCGGCCACCGCCGCGGCGTCCCTTCCGTCCACCGCCCGCACGCCTTCGATGCGGCGCCGCTCGTCCGGCCGGCCCTCCCGCTTGATGACCACGTCGTAGGAGCGGCGCTCGTTGAGCCGCTCCAGGAGGCCGGGGTTCACGTCCACGAAGACCACCTCCCAGCCCGCGCGGGAGAAGAGCTGGCCCAGGAAGGAGCGGCCTATGTTTCCCGCTCCGAATTGCACAAGCTTCATACGGCGGTCCATGCTCACAGGCCCTCCTCCGCCAGCTGGCGGCGGTAGGCGTCCACGTAGGGAAGGAGGCGCTCCCGCTTCTCTCCGGGCCGCTCCTCGTAGTAGGTGCCCCCCACGGTGAAGCAGGCGAAGCCTCCGGAGGCCACCGCCCAGACGCAGGCTTCCCGCAGGTCCAGGGCGGAGCGGCGGGAAGCTCCTGCGGCGGCCAGCTGCTCCGCCATGTTCGCCAGAAGGCCTCCGGCGAAGTTGTCCCCGCAGCCCGTGGTGTCCCCCCGGCGCTCCGGGTGCTCCGCCAGTTCCCGGTTGACCTCCAGGCACACAGGCAGGCTCCGGGATGGAAGGGGGGCGAAGAGGCCGCCCCGGGAGGCCAGGCGTATGTTCCGGGAGCCCTCGGTGACCACCACGGCCCCGATGCCCCGGTCGAGGAAGTACTCCACCGCCTGCTCCGCAGAGGCGGCGCCCGAGGTCTTGAGGGCCTCCTCCCTATCCGCCACCAGAAGGTCGATGCGGTCGTAGGCGTCGTCGTCGATGCCGAGCTTCCACTTCCGCCCCGGCGCCGTAAGGTCGCTGCGGAAGTCGTAGACCAGGTTGACCACCGTGGCCGCCCCGGCGCTCCGGGCCTTCTTGAGCAGGCTTGTGAGGCCGTCGTGGAGGGGGGGCACGAGGCCCGTTCCGCCGAAGGCCAGGATGTCCGCGTCGAAGAAGGGGTCGCCGAGGTCCTCGGGCCGCAGCTCCGCCGCGGCGCCGATGAGGTTGATGAAGGTCCGCTCCCCGTGCCCGTTGTCGTAGGCGGGGTCGGAGAGCACGTCCGTGCGGGGCGTGGCGCCGGAGCGGCCCTCCAGGACGGCGGAAGCGAAGGGGAGGCGGGAAAGGACGGCCTCCTCCAGCGTTCCCGTGGCATCATCGCCCCGGACGCCCCGGAAGTGGACCTCGTGGCCCTTCCCCTCCAAGATCTGGGCCGCGTGGGCCAGGGCAACCACCGAGGGCCCCCCCAGGTTGTGGGAGGTGGGCCGCGCTCCGCCGGTCAGGGCCGAGAGGGCCTCCTCGTAGGGCCGCCCCACGAAGCGCTGGAAGTCTTCGGCGAAGACCAGCCGTCCCGGGGTCAGGCCCCCGTCCCCCTCCCGGCGGGAGCGGGCGGCGGCGAAGGCGGGGCTTGAAAAGTCGACCTTGGCGTACAGGTAGTCGATGAGGCAGCAGCCGGTCCCCCGGATGATCATGCGCCCCCTCCCAAGCGGGTCCCGTAGTCGGAGACCAGAAGGTGCAGGGGTTCCACGTCCTCCTCCACCCTGGGGAAGCGTCCCAGCTCCTCGTGGAAGCGGTTGTCCGACCGGTCGTCGTTCACCACGCTCACCTCTCCCACCAGGGTCCGCGCGCCCTCCGCCCAGAAGCGGTGGTACATGCCCTGCTCCAGGCAGATGCTCTCGCCCTCCGCCAGGACCACCTTGTCCCCCGGCCGGACCTTCCGCCGTATCCCGTCCACCGACACCTCGAGGTCTTTGTCCGAGAGCTCGCCCTTTTCCGTGGAGCCGTAGAGCTCGATGACCAGCTTGCCGCCGCCCCGGTTGATGATGTCCTCCATCTTGACGTGGTGGAAGTGCATGGGCGTCTCCTGGCCCTCCTCGACTATCATAATCTTCTCGGCGTAGGGCTTCTTGTCCCGCTTGGGATTGCCGTTCCGCAGGGTGAAGAGGAAGAGCCCCCGGCGCAGGAAGTTCCCGGAGCCGAAGTCCGTCACGTCCCAGCCGAGCATGTTCTCCCGGATCTCCTCGATCTCGGTGCCCCGGCCCGCCCAGTCCGCGGGGCGCCAGAAGGCCCAGGGGGGCAGGATGAAGCGGCGCTCCCGGAAGAAGGCCGTCGCGGATTCCTGGATGGCGTTGATTTCGCTGCGTTTCATGGGTGTTCTCCTTGGTCAATGAAGGTGATGGGCCTGCCCTCCCTTCGAATGGGGGGCGGCAGAATTTCCACGGGCAAGAGTACGGGTTCGGCGGCGCACTCCCGGCCGTCCGCCAGGCGGAGGAGGAGCTCCACCGCCGCGGCCCCCAGCTCCCGGTGGGGCTGCCTGAGGCCGATGAGGGCGGTGGCTATCCAGGGCGGGTCCACGCCGAAGCGGGCGACGCGGACGTCCTGCCCTAGGGTGCGGCCCCGGCCGGTCAGGACGGCGGCGAGCTTGTAGGCCAGGCCCTCGGTGGAGACGAGGTAGCCCCGGGGCCGGCCTGCGCCACGGTCCAGCCTAGCCACGGCGTCCGAGAGATCGGAGGAGCGGGGGTTCAGCTCCGAGAGGAGTATCTCCGCCGGCTCAAGTCCCAGCTCCGCGGCCGCCTCCCGGTAGCCCCGCCTGCGCTCTTTGAGTGAGGAGGCGGAGAGGTCGAAGCCCACGAAGGCGACCGGCTCAGGCGTATCTACGCCGTCCGGGCCCCGGGCCAAGAAGAGCGTCGCCCGGTGGGCCGCATCCCGGTCCGCCTGGAGCACCGTGCCGTAGCCCGCCGCGGCGGGGTCGAGGCCGTCGGGCACGCGGTCCAGGACCACGCAGGGCAGGTCGCCGACGGCCGCAACGAGCTCGCCGCTGCGAGACGGGCCTCCGGCGAAGGGGGCGTAGGGGGCGATGATCAGACCGTCCACCCCCCGGTACCGGAAGGCCTCCACCGCCCGCAGCTCCTCGTCCGGGTCGAAGCGGCTGGTGGATAAGAGCATGCGCATCCCGGCGCCCTGGAGGACGGCCTCTATGCCCCGGATTGTCTCCCCCATGAAGCGCTCGAACACGTCGGGGAAGAGGACCCCGATGGTGTCCGTGCGCTTCTTGTTGAGGGACCGGGCGAAGAAGTTGGGTCTCCAGCCGGCTTGGGCCGCGGCCTCCCGTATCTCCGCCTCCGTGGCGGCGGAGATGCGGTAGCGCTCCGCCTCTCCCCGGAGCACCGCCGAGACGGTGGTGCGGGAGCGGCCGCAGCGGGCGGCTATGGTGTCTATGGTCGGCGCGCTTCCTGTTTTGGTTCCCATGTGCTGTACCGGTACAGCAAGGATAGCACGGCCTCAAGGGCTTGGCAAGAGATTTTTTCCCCCGGGGCGCCGGCGCGGGGCGGGAAAAAGCGCCCCCGCCCCGGCGCCCTCTGCTATAGTGTAGCTATGGGATGCAATTGCGCCTTCGGCAGTCGCCTGCGCAGCGCGGGACTCCGCGCCGTGCCGGAGCGGACCGCCTATTTGGACTATGCCGCCACGACGCCGCCGGACCCCCGGGTGTTGGGGGCCTTCGACCGCTGCTGCCGCCGCGCCTGGGGCAACCCCTCGAGCCTCCACCCCCGGGGCCTTGAGGCCGCGTCTTCCCTGGAATCGTCCAGGGAGCGAATGGCGGGGGCCTTCCGCTGCGATCCGGCGGGTCTGCGCTTCTGCGCCTCCGGCACGGAGGCCCTGCAGGCGGCCCTGCTCGGTTTCGCCCGGCGCAGGCCCTCCGCGGCCTTCGTCTCCACGGGGGCGGAGCACGCCGCCCTGGCCCATCCCCTGCGCCTGCTCGCGGGGCTCGGGCGCACGGTGCTGCGCTGTCCCCTGGATGCCGAGGGGCGCATGGATTCAGGCGCCCTGGACCGCATCCTTTCGGACCATTCCGGCGCCCTCCTGGCCTATGCCCCGGTCAACCACGAGACGGGGACGGTGCAGCGCTGCGCCGAGCTCTACGCTATCGCCCGGCGCAGGGGCTGCGAGGTGCTTCTGGACGCGGTCCAGGCGGCGCCGCGCCTTGGGGCCGACGAGTGGGCGCCCTACGGCGACGCCTTCTCCCTCAGCGCCCACAAATTCTATGCCCCCAAGGGGACCGGGGCGCTCTGGGTGCGCCCGGGTCTTCCACTGGGCCGCAGCCGCTTCGGGGGCGGCCAGGAGGGTGGGCTCTTTCCCGGAACGGAGAACACCCCGGGCATCGCCGCCGCCGCCGAGGCCGCCGCCCTGCTGGCATCGGAGCTGGGCGAGGAGTCCGTGCTCCTGCGGGCCCTGGAGGCCGACTTCTTCGCCCTGGCGGAGAAGCGGGGCCTCGAGCTCAGGTCCGAAAGCCCCGCGGACCATGCCCCGGGGCTCTTCTGCATCAGTCTGCCCTGGGCGGACTCCATGGAGGAGCTCCTCTTTGCCCTGGCCCGCAGGCAGGTCTGCGTCAGCCGCTTTTCCGCCTGCTCGGGAAGGGTCGAGGGGCCCTCACGGGTCCTGTCGGCCATGGGACGCGACGCGGCCCGCGCTTCCTTTTCCCTGCGCATCGGCCTCGGCCGCTTCTCCAAGCGGGAAGACCTCTACGCCCTGCTGGACGGCCTCGCCGCCGTCAGGGACGGCGCCGGTCGTTCATAGGGGGGCGACGCCCGGCTCAGAAATGATACTCAACGCTCCAGCGTAGGGTTTCTCCTGCCGCCGCAGTCCGCTCGAAATAGGGCTCCCAGGAGAAGGTCGCCTCGTTGCCCCAGATCGGGAAACAGGACGGTACATAGCTCGTTCGGCCTGCAACGATTCCTAGTTTTTCGTGCCGCTGAAGGACCGTCAAGGGAGTCGAAGCGCTGTGCGGCAGAGCTTGGAAGTGTCCTCCCTTTTCCGGTTTCCCCCTTCGACGTATGAAGCCGTTGGCTCCCATCATGTATCCGGGATTGTCCGGCATTCCGTGGGGAATGCTCAGGGCGCAGAGCTCAGGATGATCGGGCTGGGGGAAAAAGGGATGGGGAAACCAGCTGACCGGAAGGTGCCCCGCTCCGCGGTTGATGAGCCGCGTCTCGGAAATTACTGATCTGCCCTCGAGGGTGATCCGTCTTCGGAGCTCCGCCTCGAATCGCTGATAGCTGTGGACGGTGATGAATTCGACCGATTGGCGTTCCGTCCGAATATCCCAACGGGCAAATTCGACGACCCGATCCTGCTCCAGGTCGCAGATGCCGATGCCGAGAACGAGCGCATCAGTTCCCGCTTGCCGCTGATTCCGTAGGGGCACATGGTTGAAGGAATCGGGGATGCCCTGCCCATCGAAGGTGTTGAAGCTTTCCGGATAGGTTGGGCCGGACAGGAGGGGACCACGGCGCATATCCTCAATCTGAAAAATATAACCCGCCGTGCAGTAGCGGGTGCCGAAGAAATCAAGGTCCTTGTTGGGATCCAGAAGCTCCACCGAAAGCTCTTGGTTCTGAATCGTGGTCATATGCACCCCCATTTGAACGTCGGGAAAGAATACGGGCAAGCGCTGCAACCAGGAATACCGCTGTTCCTTTGAAGAAACATGAAAAGTTACCACGGACCATGCCCCGGGGCTCTTCTGTATCAGTAAGCCCTGGGCGGACTCCATGGAGGAGCTTCTCATTGCCCTGGCCGGCAGATACCTGTGCATCGGTCTCGGCCGCTTCTCTAGGAGGGAAGACCTCTACGCCCTGCTGGACGGCCTCGCCGCCGTCAGGGACGGAGCCGGTCTCTCATAGGGAGGCGACGCCGCTCCCGAAGGCTCCCGGGGGCCGCGGGACCCCGGAGGCGCGCGGAGCGCGCGGAGCGCGCCGAGGAGGCCCGCGGCGGGGGGCGCGCCTGATGGACGGCCCCATAATGTCGGGCCTTGGCGCCCCCCTGCGGATTTAGGATCGGCCTAGAAAGGCACGGACCGCGGCTATGCGCTTGGGCAGGTGGGGGTGGGAGGAGGCGAGCTCGGCGAGGCGCTTCCAGAGGCTGCGCTCGGCGGAGAAGGCTTCCAGGTAGGCGTCGGCGTCCATGCGGCTTGAGAGCTTCTTGCCGGCCGCCAGGAGCTTGAGGCCCGACTCGGCGCCCGCGGGGGCGTAGAGGGCGCCGCCTGCGTCGCAGCCGTACTCGCAGGCGCGGCGCCAGGCGCTCTTGAGGAAGGGGACCGCCTCGGCGGGGAGGGTCAGGAGGTTCTTGAGCATGTGGCTGCGCCGGACGTGGACGAGCTCGTGGGCAACCACGAAGGCCACGGAGTCCGCATCCCCCTCGTAGAGGCGCTCCGCCAGGTCGGCGTAGATCGCCACGTAGGACCGGGTGAAGAGCCGTGTGGCGAAGGCGTTGAGGAGGCCGCCGGACTCAACCAGGTAGAAGGCGGGGAGCTTCTTGATGCCCAGCTGCAGGGCCGCCTCGCCGAAGAGTTTCCAGAGCTCCGGGAACTGCCGCTCGTTGACCCGCACGCCGTTGCCCATGAGGTGGCCGACCATGAGGATGTGGGCGCCAAGGACGAAGGCGACGATGAGGATCAGGTAGAGGACGATCACGGCGGCGGTGGAGGCGAGGCCCGCCATGGCGGCCCGGGTGGAGAATTCCTCGAAGGCGGCCTCGTCGTAGCCTTCGTAGTCTTCGTAGTACTCGTCCTCGGCGTACTCTTCGTCGAAGTACTCTTCGTCATAGTACTCCTCTGCTGGATACTCCTCGTCCGTGGGCACGGGGTAGGCCTGTCCGTCCCCGGCGTAGTCCCCGGCGTAGTCGTCGGCGCCGTACTCGGCGGAGCGGAAGATTTCTGCCCCCGCGGAGACCGCGGCGGCGGCGCCCGCGATGAGAAGGGCATAGACGAGGATGCTGAAGACGAGGGCAAGCGCGAAGAGGACGCGCTCTCCGGTGCGGACGTAGCTTTGCTTCATATTTTGCTCCCCCTAGAGTCTAGCGCGGCCCGGGCCGGAATGCCACGGCGGGCTCAAGGAAGACCGATGAATTCGAAGCTCGCGGGGACGCCGTCCAGGTTCTTGTAGTCCTGCTTGAGGACGATGCCGTCGGAGGCGCGGAACCAGATGTGCGCTCCGGGCAGGGCCGACAGCAGGCCGGTGAGGGATATCTTAACCCGCCAGGCCTGGTAGCTGTTCCCGGCCAGGACGAGGGTCTCCAGGGCTTCTTTCCGGGCTTCGAACTCGTAGGGCTCCAGGGTATCGGGCTTGAGGCTGACGAAGCGGACCGCACGGTCCTGGGAGCGTATGAAGGGTTGGAGCTGGAAGACGAAGTAATGGCGGAAGGGCGTACGCTTGGCGGCATAGGTCTTGTCCACCGTCTCATCGAAGAGACGCCCCTGCGCGGACAGGGCGTTCGAGCGCAGGGCTACGCGCAGGTCGATGCCCTGCTCCTGGTTGAAGGTGCGGTAGCTCAGGGTGGATAGGTCCTTGTCGAGCTCCGCCCGGTAGCTGTAGTTCCGTTCCCGGTCCGTCTTGCTCAGGAGGTAGCCGCCGGGCGTCTCGGAGATCGTGACGACCGAGGTGACGACCCGGCCGCCCTCGACGGTCCGGTACAGGTAGGATCCGGTCTGGGCCGGGAGGACGGCGGCCGCCGCGAGGGCCAGGATCAAGGAGCAGACGGAGAATCTCATGGGACGAGTAGACTCAGGCAGCCGCAGATTCGTATGAGCTTTTCGTTACTTTTCGGTGAACATGCGGAAGTCGATCTCCCTGGGGGGAAGGAGTTCCCCGGCGGCCGCCCTGGTCCGCACCCGCACCCGCGCCTCCTCCGGCGTCAGGCCCTCCCTGCGGGCAAGGCGCCGCGCTTCCCGGAGGAACCAGAGGTCCGAGAGGGTGTTCTCCCCCTCCCGGATGCGGGCGGGCTCCCGGGAGAAGAGCTCGTCCAGCAGGGCGTCGTCTTCCCGCTCGTAGGCCAGGGCCGCGGCGGCGTAGAGGAGGGGGCCTGAGAGGCTTCGGTCTCCGTCTGAGCGGGCCGGGAAGGCGGCGAGGAGGGCTTCCGCCTCGGCGCCGGTGGTCAGGGGGATGAGCTCCTCCAGCAGCGCCCGTTCCGCCGCGCCCTCGGGCAGGGCGCAGGCGCGGCGGTAGCGGTCCAGGGCGGCGGCTCCGTCGCCCCGGTCCCGGGCGGCGACGGCCAGGTTGCGCAGGGCCCAGGCGTTGGGTTCGGCGCGGACGGATGCTTCCCAGAGGGCCTCCGCCTCGGCCTTTCTGCCCGCCTCGTAGGCGGCGACACCGCGGTGGTAGGGGAGAAGCCAGTCCTTGCCGGCACCCGCGTCCGCCGAAGCAGCGGCCGCGGCCGCGTTTTCGGCGGGCGCTGCTTCGGCGTCGGCGGCAGCCGCGGCCGCCAGGAGCGCCTCCCACTCGGGGCCGACGGCGAAGGCTCCCGGACCCTCCGAGGGCTTGCGGCGGGGCAGGGCGCCCTCCTCGATCAGGGAGAGCCAGGGCCCCTCGTCGGCCCCTACGGCACCGTCGGGGAAGGGAAGGCCCGCGGGCGGCGGCATCCTTCCTGCGCTCGCGGCCAGGCGGCGCTCCAGGGCGCCCCAGCCGGAGCCGAGGGACAGGAGTTCCCGGGGCGGACGCATCGAGCCGCCGCGGAAGGAGGCCAGGGACGACTCCAGGCTCCGGGGCGAAATCCTTTCCGCCAGGAGGCCCTCAAGGTAGGCCGAAGCGAGGCCGTAATCGCGGCCGTGGGCCCGCAGGGGCTCCGCATGGAGGGGGCAGAAAGCCTGCGCCCAGTCGACCGCCGCCCCGGCGCCGATGTCCGCCGTGTGGAGCTGGGTGGGCGCGAGGCCCGCCTGGACCTCCAGGTAGCGCTCCCCGGGGAGGGAGAGGAAGTCCTGCCAGCGCCTGCCGCCCCGGCCGGAGCCCCAGCAGAACATCTTGCGGTAGCTCAGGGGGGCGGTGGACGCCTCGGCGTAGGCGTAGCCGTCCTCGTAGACCGCCGCTTCCCAGGGATAGGGCAGGCCGTCCCGCTCGGAACGGGCGGACTGGAAGAAGTACTCGTTGGAATAGTCCGAGGCCGACGGATAGCTCGCGTCCGCGCCGGGGAGGGTGGGCAGATGGGGCAGGACGGCTCCCCCCATGCGCTTGGCGCCGTCCGCAGAGGGTACTATGTAGATCACCTGCGGGGCGGGGGCGAGCACCCTGACCCCGTCGGTCTCGGGCACCGCCGCGTTGGTCCACCAGTACAGGGGCTTCGCCACGGCGTCGGGGTTGACCACCCGAACGTAGGCGAAGAGGACCGGCGCAGTCTCGGAAAGGCGGAAGTCTATGCTCCAGTACAGCCGCGTCTGGCGCTCGAACTCCCAGATGCGGTAGGAGGGCGCGCCGCCCGCCGGGTCGTCCACGATGCCCGAGAAGACCGGGGCGCAGGTGTGGACCGCGTGGCCCAGGCGGCCGATGTTCCACTCTATGCCCCCGGAGAACCAGGCGTCCCGGATGGCCAGGTTGGCGGGCCGCAGCACAGGATTGGCATACAGCAGGTCCCGCCCCGCGGCCAGGTCGCGGAGGGACCACAGCCGCCCGCCCAGGGCCGGCACGAACTCCGCCCGCAGGAAGGCGTTCTCCAGCACCGCCGTGTCCAGAGCCAGTTCCCGCAGCTCCCTGCCGTAGCGGTCCTGCCTGCGGTAGGGCAGCATGCGGAAGGCCGTCTCCCGGCCGAAGCTGGGTAGGGCTTCGGCGGGGAAGCCCTCGGCGGCCTCGGTCCGCAGGTCGGCATCCGGGGCGCGGAAGAAGGGCGCCGCAAAGGTCGGCAGTCGGCTCGGCCCCCAACGGGTGTACGACGGGCTGAAGAAATTCGGCTTCGGTGAGGTTTCCCTCCGAGTTCATGGCTAGCCCTTTATGGCGCCGCTGGTGACGCCCGCGATGATGCGCTCGGAGAGGGCGATGTAGAGTATGAAGGTCGGCAGGAACACGATGACCACCGCGGCGAACATGCCCGCCCAATCC
>CAYUPG010000027.1:0-6655 GCA_964446515.1 uncultured Treponema sp. | reverse complement strand
TAGCGCATGGAGGCGATCATGGAGTAGAGCCCCACCGCCACGGGCCGCAGGTCCGTCTTGTTGGCGAAGATCAGGGCCATGAAGTACTCGTTCCAGAGGGTGATGAAGTTGAAGATGGTCACCGTGATGATCCCCGGCTGGGCCAGGGGCAGCAGGATGACCCAGAAGGTCTTCATGGGACCGCAGCCGTCTATGGCCGCGGCTTCCTCGAAGGAATGGGAGATGTTCTGGAAGAAGGCGATCATGAAGAAGGTGGTGAAGGGCACGTTGACCGCCACGTAGAGGACGATGAGCAGGGTGCGCGAGTTGGTCCAGCCCAGGCTCGTGAAGGCGGCGAAGAGGGGCATGATGATCATGATGGCCGGTATGCCCAGGGCCGCCACGAAGGCGTTCTGCAGGAGCCGGTTTCCCCGGAAGGCGAAGCGGGCCAGCACGTAGGCCGCCGGAGCGGAGGCCAGGATCACCAGGATGCAGGCGCTGAGGGTGTAGAGCAGGGAGTTCATGAAGTAGCGGCCCACCCGGTGGGTGATGAGGGCCTTAACATAGTTTTCCGGATGGAAGCCCGAGGCGAAGAGGTCCCCGGCGAAGATGTCTCTGGTGGTGGAGAATGATGCCCCTACGATCCACCCGATAAGGATGAAGGTGAAGGCGCACCAGGCGCCCGCGAGCAGATAGCCGGGGATCAGGGTCCCCTTTCTGCCTCCGAAGGGATTTTTCGTCCGGTATGCCATGGGGCGCTCCTAGAATTCCGTATCGTCCACCCGGATGAGGCGGGTGGATAGGGTGAACACCGCGACGACGATGAAGGAGAGTATCACTCCCACCGCCGCGCCGGCCCCGACGTTCCGCTCGGTGACCACCATGTTGGCGCCGAAAACCAATTGGTACATGTAGTACATGGGGGTGACCGTGCCGGGCTCGGGATTCAGGGGCGAAAAGATCATGGACCACACGAAGAAGCCCACGGTGCTGATGGTCCACAGGACTATGCTGGTCCGCAGGACGTTCTTCATGAGGGGCAAGGTGATGGCGCGGAACTGCCGCGCCTTGGAAGCGCCCTCGATGGTCGCGGCCTCGTAGAAGTCCGCGGGAATTTTTTCTATCCCCGCCATGAAGATGAGCATGAAGTAGCCCACCATGCCGAAGCTGTAGGCGGCCAGGAGGGAGCCGAAGATGTGGTCCGGAGAGGTCCACTGGATCTCCGCCAGGGGGCGAAGCCCCAGGGCGGTGAACAGGGATTTCAAGAGGCCGTAGCGGGCGCTGTAGACGTACTGCATCCACATGGTGCCCATGGCTACGGCGGAGATGACGTTGGGCAGGTAGATGACCGCCCGGAAAAAGGACTTGAAGCGGACGCCGGAAGTCAGAATCACCGCGAAGAGGACGGACAGGAAGAACACCCCCAGCCCTCCGTAGAGCCATATCCCCGCTATGTTCCGGAGGGAACGCAGGAACAGGGTGCTGGAGAACAGGTCGGCGTAGTTGCCGAGGCCGGCGAAGGTCCACGCCCTCACCGGATCGGTGACCGTATCGACCTTGAAGAAGCTCATGAGGGTGGTCCTCAGGACGGGGTACAGATACACCGCCCCGTAGGAGACCGTCGCGGGTCCCAAGAACAGAACCTTCATGAGCGCAGTGCCCTTCCTCTTCACGATGAATCCTTCCTTACTTCTTCATTGCCGCGACGAACTGGTCCGCCGTCAGCCTGCCGCCGATCAGGCGGGTGAAATTCTCTACTATCACCGGCAGCTTGTCGGTATCCGCCTGGATGCCTGCAGCCCAGGGATAGCAGGTCTTGAGGCCGTTGAACAGGGCCTTGGCCTCCGCCAGCTGGACCGGCCAGTCGGTGGTGCCCCCCACGGGTACGCCGTAGGAGCCCTTGGCCAGCTCAGCATCCCATTTGCCCGTGGTCAGATGCACCAGCAGCGCGAAGGCCGCGTCGGGATTCTTGCAGTCCTTATTGATCTGGAAGGCCTGGGCTCCGTAGTTCGCGGCGGTGCGGTCGTCCACGCCGCCGGGGACGGTCGGGAAGGCGAAGGTTCCCCAGGGGAACTCGGGGCCGGTGGTGCCCATGATCTCGTTCACGAGCCAGGTGCCGTTGAGGTACATGGTCACCGTGCCCGCCGCCACGTCCTGCTGCCCGGCGGGCCACTTGTTGGAGGCCGCGGTGGGGGCTATGAAGCCGCGCTTCGCCAGGTCCTCGAAGGCCCGGGCCATCTGCAGCACCGCCGGGTCGTCCCACAGGGCGTTGGTCTTGTCCTTCACCAGGCTCTCGACCCACTTGTAGCCCTTGGCCCTGGCCAGGTAGTAGCCCGGCAGGGTGTCCATGTAGGCGTCGTCCACGGTGAGGGGTATGAAGCCCGCCGCCTTGAGCTTGGCCATGGCGTCGGTGAGCTCGGCCCAGGTATCCGGGGCCTTCGCTATGCCCGCCTTCTTGAAGTGGTCCTTGTTGTACATGATGTTGAACATGAAGGGCTGGTAGGGTACGGCGTAGACGCCCTTGTCCGGCGCATAGAAGCGGGCCAGATCCAGGAGGGATCCCATGACGGCATCCTTGTATCCCTTGCCGCCGGTGGTGGGATAGCTCTTCTCCAGATAGGGGTCCAGCTTGAGGGCGTAGGCGCCCCAGGTCTTCACCACCCGCTCAAGATCCTCGTCCCAGATATCGATGACCTGCTTGTTGTCCAGGGCGGGCTGGAGGGTCTTGCGGATTTCCCGGCCGTTCCAGTTGATCTCCACCTTTACGCCGGCGTTCGCCTTCTCGAAGTCCCTTACGGCGCGCTCCAGGACCTGGGCCTGGGGCTCCGTCTGGTTCCACATGGACCAGTAGACCAGCTTGACGCCGCCGGGAGCTCCGGCCGCCTGCTGTCCGCCTGCGAAGAGAGAGCCCGCGCAGATTGCCGCAACAAGTACCGCAGCCGCTGTTCTTTTCTTCATCTCGACCTCCTTTCATGCGCCCGTGGGCGCACCCTTCGACACTAAGCCCCCGCATATGCGGGAGACCTGTTCCCATTTCGCGTCCATGGACCTGATGAGGGCTATTTGGTTCCTGCACCGGTCCAGGTTGTGGTCCGTACGGGCGATGCGGTAGTAGCGGTCGCCGTCCAGCCAGTCCGTCAGAAAGCGCAGCGCCATGATCTGGGTGATGTTCCGGCCCGCCTCGGCCAAGAGCGCCGTCTCACCGTCGGTGAGGAAGGCTCCCGCTTCCGAAAGGTAGCCTTCCAGCAGAGCCTCGAAGAGATCCAGATCGAAGCTCACGATCCGCAAGTCCCGCTCGTCCTCCGCGGCCCTGACGGCCCCGGTGCGGACCAGGTCTCCCAGGTCGAACAGGGGGGTGCCGGGCATCACCGTATCCAGGTCGGTGACGCAGAGGGCCTCAAGGGTCGCCTCGTCCAGAAGTATGTTGTCCATCTTGGTGTCGTTGTGGCAGATGCGCTCGGGTATCCGGCCCGCCTTGAGCTCCCGTATGAGGAGCATGCCCCGCTCCCGGTTCTCCTCGAGAAAGGCCAGCTCCGGTCCCGCCGAAGGTCTGCGCCCCGCGGGATCCCGGGCGAGGACGGCGTCCAGGCTGCGGTAGCGCGCCTCCATGTCGTGGAAGCCCGGAATGGTCTCGTACAGGCGCGGCTCCGGAAGATCGGCCAGCAGCTTCTGGAAGCGTCCGATGGCGGCGCCCAGCATGCGCGTTTCGGCGCAGGATGCGGCGGCGTGCCGAGTGGTGACCCCCTCGATGAAGAGGTAGGTGCGCCACCAGCCGCCCTCAACGTCCCGCGCGTAGGGGCTGCCCTCCCGGGTCCGCACGACCGTGGGTATCCGGCGGCTCCGGTCGGCCGCTCCCGAACGCTCCAGGGCCGCGGCGATGTGCGATGTGACCCTGCTGATGTTGTCCATCACCTGGTCGGGATGGACGAACACGCAATCGTTGATCCGCTGGTGAAGGTAGCGCACCCGGGTCCCCGCCTGATTCCACCGGGACACGAAGGTGTCGTTGATGTGCCCGGACCCAAAGGGTCCCGCGGTCTCGAACTCGCCCCAAAGGGGGAACTGGTCCAGAACGCTCAGCAGGAGCTTCAACCGTTCATGATTCACGGCCGGCTCCAGAGGGGGGAGGGGTAGACGCCGGCCGCCGTGAGGTTCGCGAGGGCGCGGACCGCCGCCGTCCGGTCGTCCCGGTGGGTCACGCCGAACCAGCGGCCGGCGGGGGGCAGGGCCCTGCAGCGCAGGACCCCCTCGGAGATCGCGGCGTCCACCGCCGCGGGGAGGTAGCATTCCGAAGCAGGCTCGTCCGCGCCCCATTCCAGGAAGCGGCGGAAGTGGGCCGCCATGGCTTCGAGGGTTCGGGGATGGAAGCCCCAGAAATTCATGGACACCTGGGTGTCCCCCGGCAGCTCGATGCGCTCGCCGCTCTTCAGCCGGCTGTAGATCCGGCCGTCCTCCAGGGCTATGGAGCCGTGCTCCTCGACGGCGGCGAGCAGCCCGTCCGCGATCCTGCACACCCCCCGGGATACGGATCCGGCGGCGCTCACGGTGGCGTCCAGCCGGAAAGGCACCAGGGCTCCCGCTCCGTCGGTGCCGCGGAGAAAATCCCCCATGGCCAGGAAGGCTTCCCGCCCGTAGAAGTCGTCGGCGTTGATCGCCGCGAAGGGGGCGTCAAGGAATTCGGCGGCGCAGAGGACCGCGTGGGCGGTTCCCCATGGCTTGGATCGTCCGGCCCTTTCCGCCCGCCTTCGGGCCTCCTCCGGAAGCATGCTCTCCAGCTCCTGATAGGCAAGACGGTATTCGAAGCGCCCTTCCAGGCGGGAGAGCACCACGTCCCGGAAATCCTCCTCCATGGACCTGCGGACCACGAACACGATTTTTGAGAACCCTGCCGCAAGGGCGTCGTAGACCGAATAGTCCAGGAGCACCTCACCCCGCTTCCCCATACGGTCAATCTGCTTCAAGCCGCCGTACCTGCTGCCCATTCCGGCAGCCAGCACCAGCAAGATCGGTCCGGCCATGCGATTCCTCCGATACCCATGATCCCATGTCTCGGGGGCGGCGCACATCGACTAGTATGCCGTCGACATGGACAAATATGCACTTTGCTTATAGAATAGCACCATGGCGGGAAAGCTCGGGCTCTTCTTTGACCATGAGGTTCAGCGTCTCATAGACAGCTTCGCCTTCTGCTTCAGGGTCAAGATAACGGTATTTTCCTCGAACATGGAGGAGCTCATCGTGGGGCTGCAGAACCCGGGAGCCCGGTACTGCAGGCTCATCCAGAAGCGCATGCGCCTGCGCTACCGCTGCTGCAGGCAGGACAAGCTCATGTGCGAGCGCTGCGGCGCCCGTCTGCGGCTCATGGTCTACCGCTGCCACGCGGGCCTGTCCGAGGCCGTGCTGCCCCTGGAGGTGGACGGCAACCTGATAGGCTACGGCATGCTGGGCCAGTTCCGCACCGTCGCCGCACCCCCCGAGGACATGGTCCGGGACTGGGCGGCCGCGGGGCATCAGGCGGAGGAGCTGGAGGCGGCGTTCAAGGAGCAGCCCTACTTCGACCAGGCGACCCTGGACAACATGCTGAGCCTCTTCTCCATGCTCTTCGCCTTCGTGGTCACCCGGGACTACGTGCGGGTGCGCAGGCCTCCCCTGGTGGAGAGCGTGGTGGCGTACCTGGAGGACCACATGTCCGAGGCGGTGGAGCTGGAGGCCGTGGCCGCCGCGGTGAACCGGAGCCGCTCCGCCGTATCCCACGCCGTCAAGCGGCGCCTGGGACTGAGCTTCAAGCAGCTGTGCATTCTGAAGAAGATACAGAAGTTCGAGAGCATAGTGGCCCTCGACCCGGGCCTCTCCATCAAGGAGGCGGCGGAGAAGGTCGGGTATGGGGATCCCCTCTACTTCTCGAGGATCTACAAGAAGGTGCGCCTTGCCGCGCCCACCACCTACATCCGCTCCCTCAGGGATAGGGGCATCCACGAGGAGGGCTTCGGCGTCTAGCCCGGCTGCAGGCCCTACTTCCGCTCTCCGCTCCTGAGCTTCTCCTCGAAGCGTTCCAGGGCCTTGCCGCTCAGCGCCGTCTCCGCGGCCGCGGCGCCGGCGGCCGGGTGCCGGGCGAGCCGCCTCTTCAGCTCGGCGAACTCCTCCGCGGAAAAGCTCACCCCCCCGACGACGTGGCGCTCGAAGGACTCGCAGCACCGGGGGGCCACCTTCCGGGCGATGTCCAAGAGGACTTCGGCGTAGACCCGTATTTCCCGCTGGGCGTGGCCGTCCATGCGGAGTTCCAGGAAATGGAAGAGGTTGTGCAGGTCTATCTGCCAGTACCACTCGGTGTAGGTGGAGAGGGGCAGGTTTATGCGGGCCAGCTCCCGGGCAATTCCCTGGTCGACCAGGGCGCAGTAGTCGTCGTAGGCGGTCCGCTGTCCGGCGGCCAGGGATTCGCGGACGGCCTGGGCCGTCTCGGCCGGCAGAGCTTCCTCGGACCGCCCCTGCTTGTTGTCGGTGCTCTGCAGCGACACGTCCTCCGGCGCGGGGACGTAGAATTCGTCCTTCATCACCGAGTAGCGGCCGGAGATCTCGTTGAGCCTGGCGGTGCGGTGGCGTATCCACTGGCGGGCCACGAAGATGGGCAGCTTGACGTGGAAGGTCAGGATGACCTGCTCGAAGGGCGAGGTGTGCC
>CAYUPG010000026.1:16477-17422 GCA_964446515.1 uncultured Treponema sp. | reverse complement strand
GGGATTCATGAAGTGGTCCTTTACCACATCCGAATAGAGCCAATCGGTCATGGGATACTCCTATCGTACGGTCGACATGGCGCGGAGCCGGGCTATTATGGGCGGAAGGGTGTCCAGAACGTATCGGACATCCTCTTCCGACGAGTCCCGTCCCAGGCTGAAGCGTATGGATCCGTGGGCCAACTCCGGGCCCACGCCTATGGCCATGAGCACGTGGGACGGGTCGAGGCTGCCGGAGGCGCATGCCGATCCGGTGGACGCCTCTATGCCCATGAGGTCCAGGGAGAGCAGTATGGCCTCCCCTTCCGCCCCGGGAAAGGAAACGTTGAGGGTGTTGGGAAGCACGTCCTGGGGATGGCCGTTGATGCGGATGTTCGGGACCCGCTCGGACAGGCCCGCGGCGAGCAGCTTCCGCAGGGCGCGGGAACGGGAGCCGTAGTCCGCAAGCTCCGCCCCGGCCAGGGAGGCGGCTACCCCGAAGCCGATGATGCCGAGGTTGTTGTAGGTTCCCGCCCGCAGGCCGTGTTCCTGGTGGCCGCCGTGGATGAGGGGATTGAGCGGCGCGCCCTTGCGTACGTAGAGGGCGCCTATGCCCTTGGGGCCGTAGATCTTGTGGGAGGACATGGTGAGGTAGTCCACCCCAAGGGCTTCCACATCCACAGGGATCTTTCCCGCCGCCTGAACCGCGTCGGTGTGCATGAAGGCACCCGCCTCCTTGGCGATGCGGGAAAGGGCTGCGATGTTCTGCACCGTCCCGATCTCGTTGTTCGCCATCATCACGGAGACCAGGAGGGTCCGCCCGTTGACCGCGGAGCGCAGCTCATCCATGTGGACGACCCCGTTGCCGTCCACGGGGAGGAAGGTGACCTTCAACCCGCGGGATCTGAGGAATTCCGCGGAATTGAGGACGCAGGGGTGCTCGACGGCGGTGGTCACGATCTCGTC
>CAYUPG010000026.1:0-16467 GCA_964446515.1 uncultured Treponema sp. | reverse complement strand
GTTCCATCCTGGGCCAGGAGCAGCATGGTCTGGAATACCGTGTTGTTGGATTCCGACCCGCCGGACGTGAAGATGATGGATGCGGCGGGGGCGCCTATAAGGGAGGCAACGGAAGAGCGGGCCGCCTCGAGGAGGGCATGGGCCCTCCGGCCCGATTCGTGCATGCTCGAAGCGTTGCCGTAGAGGTCCATACCCTCAACCATCGCGGCCTTGACCTCATCTCGGAGGGGGGTCGTCGCGTTATAATCCATGTAGATGCGGCGCTGTGCCATCTCTTCCTCCCGTATTCGATTCAAATATACCGATTCGCCGCCAAAAGGGCTACGGAAAAGCCCGGTCGATCACGGCGCCTCCCGCCAAAATCGTCCCCCGGGGGGTGCGGTCTTTTTCGGCTGCGCAGAAGCCGCCGTCGGCTACTCCGCCGTCGGCGGAGACGGGCACATAGAAGGCCACGGACTGCCCCGGCGCGACGGCGCGTTGGGCGTCTTCGAACTCGACGCGGACCCGTCCCTCAGGAAGGGGAGACACCAGGGCCGGGGCGGGCACGGAGGCCAGGCGTATCTTGGCCAATGCCCGGAAAGGCTGCGTCCCGAACCGGGGCGCCCAATGGGCCTGCGAACCCTCCAGGGCCCGGGAAAAAAGGTGCGCCTCGGGCCCCACGACCACTCGATTCATCCGGGCGTCCACGGACAGCACATAGAGGGGCTCGGGCCCGGTGCTGACGCCAAGACCGCGCCGCTGTCCCACGGTGTAGCGCACGATGCCCCGGTGGCGCCCCAGGACGCGTCCCCCATCGTCCACGATATCCCCCTCCTGCAGCGGCTCGTCCGCGAAGAGGGGCCCGTAATCCTCCGCGGCGACGAAGTCCTGGCTGTCCTTCTTGCCCGCCGCCTCCAAGCCCCGTTCGGCGGCCAGGGCGCGGACCTGGGCCTTGGCCATGCCCCCCAGGGGAAACCGCACCCAGCGCAGGGTTTCGGAAGAGAGGCGCTGGAGGAAGTAGGTCTGATCCTTCGAGGGGTCCGCGGCGGGGGCGAGGTAGACGCCGCAGGCCGTGTCGCCGCCGGGGGCCAAGAGCCGGGCATAGTGGCCGGTGACGAAGTAGTCGAACACCGTCCCCCGCTCGCGCAGCGCCTGGGGCAAAAGCCCGAATTTTATGGCGGGGTTGCATCGGAGGCAGGGATTGGGCGTCCGCCCGGCCCTATACTCGGAACGGAAGTTATCCAGGACCTCCGCCGCGTAGGCCGCAGATAAATCCACCACCTGATACTCGGCGCCGATCTCCCCGCAGAGGCGCCTGCAGCTCTCTTCGTCCTCCTCCTCGTCGGGGGCAAAGCAGCTGTTCCCCGTGCCGGCGGGGAATCGTATCGAAGGGTCGTATACCTTCATGGTGGCGCCGATGACCCGGCAGCCCCGTTCGGCCGTCAGCAGCGCCGCGAGGGATGAATCGACGCCCCCGGACATGGCGACCACGACGGTAGCGCCGGGAGGCGGGAGCTCCGGCTCCAGAAGGGGGGCGGGAAAAAATGAATCGTAGTCCATACTGCCGTCCATAATAGATGACGATTGTAGTAAACTTTATAGATTTCCGCAATGCCTCCGCAGCCGCGGAGAACGGAAAGGCTAGCAATCTTCCGTATAAACACGGTATAATATCCGCCCATGTGCCTGTTGGTCCAGGCAGAAACGGAAAGGAGCACGGCATAATGGCGATGATTCGGCATCCAGGAACGGGACTTGCCGTAGGGGACGGCGACCGCATTCCCCTGCGCGGCTGCGACCACGTCGCTCTGGGCAGGGAACTGGACGCCGCGGCGGGGAGCATGATCCTATCGGCCTCGGGATGGCGCACCGTGTTTTCCGCCGACGGAGACGAGGAGGGGCGCTCCGGCGGCCTTCGGCCGGTCCATGAGGTCGTTGCGGCAGTCGCCGCGGGAGTCTTCGCGGACTTCCTCAAGGACCGGACCGGCCTCGCATCCCCGACGGTGCTGCTCGGCATAGACGCGCGGCCCACCGGTCCCGCCCTGGCGGACGTCATGGCGCGCTCTTTCCTGGCGGCCGGCTGCAAAGTCGCCTACTGCTTCATCGTCGCCGCCCCCGAAATCATGGCCTATGCCCGGAGCGCGGGAGCCAAGAGCGCGGACGAAGGCGGGTCCGCCCAGGGCTTCGCCTACATCTCCGCCAGCCACAACCCCATCGGCCACAACGGCTTCAAATTCGGCCTCACCGACGGCGGGGTCCTTCCGGCGGACCAGGCCTCGGCGCTCATCCAAGAATTCCGGCGCCGCATAGCCGATCCGGCCTGCATCGGACAAGCCGAGGAAGCCATGGCGTCCGTTTCCTCCAAGGATATCGCCCGGGTATTCACCGACACGACGCGGATCAAGCGCGAGGCCCACTCGGCGTATCTGCTCTTTACCCTTGAGGTGGTCACGGGCGCGAAGGAGCCCCGGGATCAGGAGCTCCTGCTGGAAACCATCGGCGCCAACCTGAAGGAACGGCCCCTGGGCGTTGTGGCGGACTTCAACGGCTCCGCCCGGACTACCGCCCTGGATAGGGACCTCCTCTCTTCCCTCGGAGTCTCGGTCCTGGCCATGAACGAGCGGCCGACCGCCATCGCCCACCGCATCGTGCCCGAGGGCAGCTCCCTCGAACCCTGCAGGCTCGCCCTTGAGGCGGCGCACCGGGAAAACGGCGCCTTCGTGATGGGCTACGTGCCCGACTGCGACGGCGATCGCGGAAACCTGGTGATCTGGGACGAGGCGCTGGGGTCGGCCAGGAGCCTTGAAGCCCAAGAGGTGTTCGCCCTCTGCTGCGTGGCCGAGCTCGCCCACATGGTCTGGGCGGGAGAGCTGCGCTACGACCTCAAGGGGAACGCCCTGGACAAGGTCGCGGTGGCGGTCAACGATCCCACCTCCATGCGCGTGGACCGCATAGCCCAAGCCTTCGACGTCTCAGTATTCCGAGCCGAAGTCGGAGAAGCCAACGTGGTCGGCCTGGCGAGGAAGCTGCGGGAACAGGGGTACCGGGTGCGCATCCTCGGCGAGGGGGCCGCAGGGGGCAATATCACCCATCCGTCCGCCGTCAGGGATCCCATCGATACGGTCTTCGCCCTGCTCAAGCTTCTTTCCGTCCGCAGCGAGAACGGAAAAACCGGCCTCTTTGAGCTCTGGTGCGACCTCTCCGATCAGGCTGAGGCGTACCGCAGCGATTTCACCCTCGCGGATGTCATCGCCACCCTTCCCTCCTTCGTAAGCACCAGCGCCTACGCGGAGGATGCGGTGCTGCGCATAGCCACGGCCGACCACGCGGCCCTCAAGGGGCGCTATCAGGAAATCTTCCTGCGCGAATGGGAGACCCGCAAAAAAGAACTGAAAACCAAGTACGGGATAGCCTCCTGGGAGCCCATCGCCTACAAAGGGATGGACGAGCGGCGGGGCATCAAGGATTTCTCGGAAGCAGGCAAGGGAGGACTCAAGGTACTGTTCAAGGACGAAGGGGGCCACGAGACGGCCTACATATGGATGCGGGGCTCCGGCACCGAGCCGGTTTTCCGCATCATGGCGGATGCGGCAGGAAACGATCGGCGCATAGAGCGGGACCTCCTGGCTTGGCAGAGCCGGATGGTCCTGGAAGCCGACAGAGCGTAGTTTTTACTATTTGGAAGGGATTATGGGCGTACGCGGAGAAATTTACTCCACCAAGGTATCGTTGCAGAATAGAACCTACTTCTTCAACGTCAAGGAAAATCGTCTGGGGGACCTGTACCTCAACATCGTGGAGAGCAAGAACAAGGATACGGGAGGCTTCGACCGCCAGTCCGTCGTGCTCTTCGCGGACGATCTGACGGACTTCCTCAAGGGCTTCGACGATTCCCTGCGGGTGCTCGAGAAGGCGGCCCGGGAGAAGAAGCGGGGATCGGACTCCCGCGGCAAGGCCGACGGCAGGGCCGACCGGCAGGAGAAGGAAAGGGGCGAAGAGCGGGGCGGAGAAGCGCGGCCGGCCTTCGGAAAGGGAGCGCACCGGAAAGAGTCGGGCGCTTATGATCGCCCCAAGACGGATAGATCCAGGGGAGAAGCTCACGCAGGCGGAAAAACCGGGGCAAAGGTATTCAAGCGTTCCGGCACAGGAAAGGCGCCCTTCAAGTCGGACGGCCCGAAGGGCGCACCCTACAAGGGAGGATCTTTTCCGGCCGGTCCCGCCAAGGGACCCAGGAAGGGCCGGGTAGTCAAAGCGGTGCGCCGGGACGACGGACCGCGGGAAGGGGACTACTAGATCGGGATCAGAACAGACTGAGCCGGCCCCCGGGAACGTGGAAGGTCCGCCTTTGAATGGGCGACGGACCGTGCAGGGCTATCCGATCGGCGTGCAGCCTGGTCGGATAGCCCTTGTGCTTTTCATAGCCGTACTCGGGATAGATCCAGCCGTAGCGGTCCATCATGCGGTCCCGGGCGGTCTTGGCAAGGATGGAGGCGGCCATGACGGCGGGAACAAGGGCGTCCGCCTTCACCTGAGCGCGGCAGGGAATCGGCAGCCGCGGCGCGTAGAGACCGTCCGACACCGCCTCGTCCACCGGGATGCTCAGCACGGCGAAGGCCCGTTCCATGGCCAAGAGGCTCGCCCGCAGTATGTTGAGGCTGTCTATCTCCGCGGCGGAAGCCCAGCCCAGGCCCCACGCCGCCGCACCCTCGTAGATGGCCCGCATGGCCCGTTCCCTGCGGAGGGGGCTGAGCTTCTTCGAATCGTTCAGGATCTCCACGGGAAAGGACGCGGGGAGCACGACCGCCGCCGCGCAGACGGGCCCCGCCAGGGGGCCGCGGCCCGCTTCGTCGAGGCCGCAGAGGATCACGGACTCTTCTCCGCGATGACCAAACGGGCCGGCCGGTCGGCCTCCGCCGGTTCCGGCACGGCCCGGTCGTCCAGGAACGCGGCGGCCACATAGTAGACCTCTCCGACCGAGGGATGGAACTCCAGCACCGCGGCGGCGGCGTACTCCACATTGGAAGCCGAAGCCGTCCCCTGCGCGTCGAAGACCATGATGAGGTAGGGACGGCCGTCGGCGCCGTCAAGGTAGAGGCGCAGAGGCCCATCGCTCTCCGCGTCGTAGCGGAAGAGGGCGATCCCCTCGGCGGAAAGCCTGCTGCGGGGACCGTAGGGGTCGACGGCGAGGGAGGCAAGCGTGTCTCCCAGCCGGGGAGGCAGCTTCTGCAGCAGGACTTCATTCAGAGCCTTACGGTACCGGGCCTCGGGTCCTATGAGAGCGGCCACGGGGTCCGAAGGCTCGAGACCGCCCGCGAACGCTCCATAGTAGCCTACGCTTCCGTCCCCGTGGGCCAGGCGGAGCATGTTTTCCTCGGCGGCATATTCGATGCGGCCCAAGGGAAGATGCTCCAGAGGAAGGACCGAGAGCGGCGCCAGGGTCACGGGATCCAAGAAGACCAAGGCCGGTTCGGCGGTGCCCACAAGGACGGCATCCGAAAAGGCCGCGGGACCCGCGCATATGGAGTACGCGGATACCCAACGGGCGGAGGGTATTCCATAGCGGAGCTCCGCAGGTTCGGCATTGCCTGCGCCTCCGTCGGAGCTTGCAAGCACCAGGGTCCGACCGTTCTCAAGGCTGTAGCGCCGCAGGCCGATGTGGGCGGCCGCGGACGCAGGCGCCCCGGTCGCCGACGCCTTCATGGATGCAGTACCCTCATCCTCAAGGCGGAGCAGGGTGAGGGGCGCGGCGGCAATATCGGCCGCGTAGCTGTTCCAGAGCGGATCCGTCCGCTCGACCGGCTCCTGGGCCGGTTCGGGGGATAGGGAGGCGAGAGGTTCCGGCTTCTTCATGGAATTAGGGCAAGAAACAAGGCCGAGGGCCAGGGCGCACAGGGGGGAGAGCAGCAGCCGCTTCACCGCAGACCTCCGGGCAAGGGATCGACGCCGCCGGAGGAACCTCCGGCGGTGTCCCCGGCGGCCACATCGTCGGCGCCGCCTCCCTTCAGCAGGATCGATAGGCGGAAGGATGAACCGGACAGGAGCGCGAGGCGAAGAGCCTCCGCATCCTCCTCGGGCATATCGGCACCGGCAACGGGGATACGCATGCAGGAAGCGGGTATGCCCAGAGCCGCGCAGGAGCGGGCGGTACGGAGCATCACGGACTCCGCTGCGCCCGCACCGCGAACCGCGGCGCCCGAAAAAGCCGCTTCCATGGCGTCCGCGGCCAAGGGGCCGGTATCGGAAAAAGCCGCCGTGCGCAGATAGATAAGGCCCGCCTCCACGGCCCATTCGAGCTCCCCTTGGGGAAGCTCGGCATCATCCGCCGCAACGGGCACAGATTGGGTCACGTCGGGAAGCGTATCGGAGGAGGAAGCGGACAAGACCGCAAGGGCACGGGAGAGGCGATCCCGCAGCGGACCGTAGCGCTCCCCCCGCCCGAGGACTTCCAGGGCGGCATGGTCACTGCGGAATTCCGCGAAGGCGGCCAAGAGCTCCCCGTCCTCAACCGCGGCTTCCGCCTGGACCGCGAAGCGCTCCGCACGGACCACCGCCGCATAGTCCCTGCCCGTCTGCGCCTCGCCGCGGCCGGCGCGGGGGAACAGCTTGAAAACGCGGTCCAAACCTTCCTGGTTCAAGCCTGCGGTGAACGCATGATCCGGCATCCGGGTAGCAAAGACCCAGAGCAGGGTGGACAATTCCAAGAAAGCCCTGCCGTAGCCGCCCTCGCCGATGAGAACTTCGCCCGAGTAGGCAGGATCCACCGCGCTCAGGTTGGTCAGGAACGAGGAAAGGGAGGCTCCCGCGAATTCGGGAACCGGCCCATACCCTGCCGCCCCATCGGCGTACCATACGGCTGCGGCTGCTGCGGGAAAAACATCCCGCAGCAGCATGCGCGCTGCATAGAGCTCGGAAAAATGACCAAGACGTCGGGCGAATTCGGACTCAGTCTCAGGAGGGAGCTCGTAGGCCGCAAGGGACCGGGGAACCCCCTCCGCCAGAAGAAGCACCCAGGAGCGGAAGCCGGCGGCCTCAAGGCCTAGGGCCGCTTCGCGCAGGGATGCAAAAGCCAGGGGGGGAGTATCGGGATGCTCGGCCATGCGGGAGGCCAGCTGGGCTTCCATAGGGCGAAGCTGGGCGACGCCCAGCTTCGCGATCCGGGGGGCCAAAAAATCTCTCAGGGCGCGGCCGGACCGGGCAAGAACCTCGCCGTCTCCGCCGGGGCTCTTCCTGTAGCCTTCCCCCGACAAATCCTTGGCGCTCTCCCAGCGAAGGCGCCTGAGCTTATGCAGCTCCAGAACCGCACCATCATTCAGGGCGGCTCCGCCCCCCGCCTCCAGGCGGGCCGCCGCGAGGTAGGCCTTGTAGGCATAGCGCTCCTGGGACTCGGCAGCGGCGGCCCTGTCGCCGATATAGAGGGTGCGGACCGCATCCGAAGCGTCGAGCAGCCGCTGCGCCGCGCTCCTATCGGCCCTGGGAAGCGCAGCGGCCCAAGCGCCGGAAGTCCCGGAAGTCTGGGCTCCCAGACCGGATGCCGCGAACAGGGAAAACAAAACTAGAAAAACCTTCATCGAGATGGAGTACCTCCGATCAGGGCGTTGGGCCGGCCAGGAGCCGCGTAGTCGCGGTTGAAGGCCGCCAAGCGGTCAATCCCGTAGTCGCCGCCCAAGAGCTGAGAGAAGCCGTCTATACGGTTGCCCGATATGGGCCCCGGGGCTTGAGAAGCCGGAAGGCCGCCGTCGGGGAAGGAAAGGACATCGGATCGGGATGCCGTGCCTGCATGGGCCAAGAGGCTTTCCGCGATCCGGGGAAAGATGCCCCGCACCTCGAAGGCCTTCGCCACGAAGGCGGAATCGAGCCGCAGCGTCATGGATCGGAACTCGGATGAGGTTCCCCGCAGCGAGACCGCCACCGCATCTCTGCCGACGGCTTCCAGGGAACCGCCCTGGATATTCGCCACGCCTCCCGAGCACTCCAGGGCCGAGGCGAAATCTCCGGCTCGGACCGTCAGCACGGTATCCTTCAGCCTGAGCTCCGCATCCCGACCGCGCAGGGCAAGGCCCGTCCGTTGGGCGGAGAGGGCGATGATGCACTCCCGGGCGGAAAAGGTGCCCCCCTGGAGGTCCAGGCCCAGGACGTGGTTCCCGGCGCCTTCTAGGCGGACTGCAGTCCACTCGACGGCGCCTCCCTTGACCGAGAAGGACGGCACCCTGAGGGATGCGGCGGAGCGCTGCGTCATGAGGGTGTTCTCAAGCCTGATTCTCCCGCCCTCGGCGCTGATGAGGATACCCGCGCCCAGGAGCTCCGAATCGGCGATGCGCAGGGAAGCGCCGCCGCGGCAGTCGATCAGGGGCTCCGCCGAGCCGGTGCCGACCAGACGCAGGGACAATAGCTCCGCGCCGCCCGAGGGGAGCAGCAGCCCCGCACCGGCCGAGAAGCGCAGCTCCGCGGTCTGCGCCGTCGGCTTCCACAGGGAATCGTAGAAACCCTCGACGCGCAGACCCGCCGGAAGGGAGGCCCGTTTCCGCAGGGGGACGGAGCCCGCAACGCGAAGCACCTTGATGCCCTTCTCTGCGGCAAACCCGAGAGCGCTTTCCAGGTCCGTAAAGGGCCTCATCCTGCTGCCGTCTCCCGGCAGACCTGAAGGATGCGGCGCATCGGATACGTAGACGGCGGGGATGTCCACCACGAATTCGCGAACCGCCGTCGGACCGAGGTTTCCCGCCGGGTCCTCCGCCGCGGCCTCCAGGCGCATGCGCACCGGAACCTCCGTCTCCGCCGTCGGTTCGATCCATCCGATTCCCGTCGTCTCCTCTACCCTTCCGGAGGGGTAAGTCTTCTCGAGGCGCAGATGGACCTTCGTGCCGTCGTCCACGTCCGCCGCCGAAGCGGCCAAACGTCCGGGCAGCGGAGCCCAGGCTCCCTCTTCGGGGGCCTTCAGGGTCGGGACCGGAGGCGGCGCCCTGTCGATGCGCACGATGCGGCCGGAGTCCTCTCCCGTACCGGGAAGGAGCCACTCAAGATCCTCTCCGTCGCAGACTGCCAAGTCCGGCTCAAAGCCGGCGGAGAAATTCGACTGCCGGGGCGCGGTCCAGGGTTCCCCGGAGAAGGAACGGCGGTATTTCAGCTCCTGCGGGCGCTCCGCGATACGGTCCTCTTCCGCCGCCTGAAGCGAAAGAGCGAAGGGACCCGACAGGGCGGAAGACCGCTCGACTATCCACTCCACGCGGACTTCATTCACCGGGAGCTCGAGCGGTTCGACGGCGTCCACCCAGCTATCCTTCCCGTCCAGGCGGTATCTGACGCTCCCGCGATCCCTGGGCCACACCAGCAGGCGCAGGGAGCCCAATGAAACGAGCCGCGGACGAGTCTCGGCGCCGACGGGGTCCTCCGCCCCGGAAGAAAAGACCAAGCCGCCCTCGGCCGCCGAAGCCTCATCCGCAGGTGCCGCCGAGGGCGCGGCCAAGCCGTCCAGAACGTATGCGAAGCGGGCGACCCCGTCGGGAAGGGCGACGCGGAGGGAGACGGTGCGCCGCACGCCGGGGATCGGCCGCAGCACCACGCTCCGGCCTCCCTCCATGCGCGGCGGGCCGTCAATGGCCCACGGGCAGTCTCTAGGGACCGGCGCCGCCGTCGGCGTGACAAGCGGCAGGGACTGGAGGGCAGCGAGCTCCGCAGGGTACGGACCGCCCGAGACTGTGTAGCGGACTTCCCGGGAAACGGACCTTCCGTCCGGGCCCGCGAGGGCAACGCGCAGAACCACAGCACCCGTCTTTTCTATGAGCACCGGGCCGTCGTAACGATTCCCCGCCCCGGAGGAAGGGTCGGAGCCGTCGTCGGTCCAGTACACTTCCCCTCCCCCCAGGGCATCCACGACGAGGAGCTGGGGATTGACCCAGACACCCGCCTGGGGACTCTCGATCGTGAGTTCCAGGGGCCTGAAGCGGTAGGGGACCGGCTCGGACCTGTTTCCCGCGCCGTCCACAGTCCAGGAGAGGACATCGAGACCCTCGGCAGGCACGGGCAAGGGAGCGCGCAGGTCCCTGCGGCGGCCCTGGTCCGTTCCGGATGCATAAAGGGCATCGACCCTGTAGGGGGACCGAATATCGAGCGTCCAGGAACCGTCGTTCTCCTTGCGGGGGAAAAAAGTCGGCCCCTCGGGGGCTTTCCGGTCTATCCACACGAGGTAGGTCCGGGATTCCAGGAGCTCATCCTCGGGCGGGGCCGATCGGCGCTCCGCCTTCAGGGAGTATTGATGCTCCGTTCCGGGATCGGCTCCCAGAAGCACGGAAGCCGGACCCGATCCCCGGTAGAGCTCCTTGCCGTCCAGATGCAGCGCAAGCCGCTCCCGCTGCGGCACGGAGAACCAGAAGCGCTGATCCGCGGGATACGCTCCCCCCGCGGCATTGGTCGCGATATCCGCGGCGAAGACCCGCGCAGCCGCGCAGGCGATCAGCAAACAGGCGATGGCTCTATGCCCCATGGGAACCCCCGTCGCAGTCCTTATTTCATGCTGTTCAGGATTTCCCGAAGTTCGGGATCGTCCTTGTAGTAGTGCTGTTCCAGCTCCGCCTTCGAAAGGCCCACGAGCTCGTGGCTCATGTAGTGTATCCAGCGGTCCTCGTCCGCAAGGGAAAGGTCGTGCCGCCTGCACCAGTAATCGGGCTGCACCGGAAGCTGCTCAGCCTTATCGTGGAAAAACTTGTAGTCGTGCACCGCGACCTTGAGATCCTTCCGCGGTATCCCCTTCTCAAGGATAATCTCCGCCAGGCGGTTGATCGTGTGGCCGGAGTCGAAGATGTCGTCCACCAGGAGCACCTTGTCCCCGTTACGCAGATGCTCCGGCGCGTAGGTCCAGCCGTCCACCATGACCCTATCATTCTGCCTCACGTCCGTATAGGACCTGGCCACGACCGCCGCGTAATACACCGGGCGGCCTTCCCGGCGCAGTATCTTGAAATACTCGCTGATCACATTGCCCAAATAGGCGCCGCCTCTGAGGGACACATAGATGACGTCGGGGACGAACCCGTCGTTGTGTATACGGTACGCCAGCTTCAAGGCATTGTTCCGGACCGTATCGTAGGGGAGGAATTCCTTATTCATAGGGAAAATGTAGCGTACTTTGAGCTTTTTTGAAAGCTCCGGAGGGGAAGTAAAAAAGAAAAGGCGCCGCGGACGGAACGTCGCCCGCGGCGCCCGCGGTGATCAGCGCTTATAGCGCATGGTCTCCAGGGTAGTTCCTCCCCGGATTATCTCGAACCAGAGCTCCTTCCGCCCCGTATCGTTTATCGCCCGATACAGGGCCGAGAGGCTGTCTACCTTCTCGCCGTTGACCGCCGTGATGCGGTCGCCCCGCTGCACGCCCATCACGGCGGCTGGACTCCTGGCGATGGCCTCGGCCACGTAGAGGCCCTGGGCACCGGCGTCCAAATTGAGGGAACGGCGTATCTCCTCGGTCAGGCGAACCGCTATGAGGCCCGGCCAGAGCTTGTTGTTGTCCGCCGCCACATCCTCCTTCCGCTCCTCTATGGTGACGGTCACCTTCCGCTCGGCGCCGTTGCGCACCAGGGTGAACTCGGCCTTCTCCCCCGCGGCGATGTTGCCCACCGCGAGAACGAGCTGGTCCCGGCCGCGCATCTCGCGTCCGTTGAGGTGGGTGATGAAATCCCCGGGGAGCACGCCGCCCTTGTCGGCGGGACTGCCCATGAACACCTGGGAGGCCAAGGCGCCCCGGCGTCCCTCCACCCCGAGGTCCTTGGCGATATCTCCGTCCGCATCGATGAGCGATACCCCCAGCCATCCGTAGCGGACCTGTCCGGAGCTGATGAAGTCGTCTATGGCCCGCTTGGCGTTGTTGATGGGAATGGCGAAGCCCAGTCCGACCGAGCCGCCGGTATTGGAGGCGATCCAGGTGTTGATGCCCACCACCTCGCCCCGTATATTGACCAGCGCCCCGCCGGAATTGCCCTGATTGATCGCCGCATCGGTCTGGATGAAGTCGTTGATGTTGCCGGCGGGGCCTCCTGTCCGGCCCACGGCGCTCACGATGCCCATGGTGACCGAGGACATGAGACCCAGGGGGCTGCCCACCGCGATGGCCCAGTCGCCCACCCTGACGGCGTCGGAATTCCCCAGAACCGCCACGGAAAACTCCTCGGAAGACTCGAAGGATACCATGGCCAGGTCCTTCCGCGGATCCTTGCCCACGAGCTTCGCGGGAAACTCCTTGCCGTCGTTCATGGACACGCTGATTTCCGTGGCCTCGCCCACCACGTGCTGGTTGGTGATCACGTAGTAGGTCTTCCCGTCCTTGCGCACGATGATGCCCGAACCCAGGCCCTGGGACCTGAACTCCCGCTCGTTGTTCTGTCCCTGCCCGCCCTCGGGAGGGGTGCCGAAGAAAAACTCCCAGGGGATGCCGTTGAAGCGGGGTACCTGCTGCTTGCGGACCTCAACGGTCTTGATCTGCACCACCGAAGGAAGCACGGCGTCCGATACGGAGCGGAAGGCGCTCTGGAGGCTCTCGGCCACCGCCAGGGCGTCGGTGCCGACCGGGACGGGAGCCTGCTGGGCCTGGGCCGTCTTCTTGGCCGAGGGTGTCGAGCAGGAAAAGGAAAGGAAGGCGAGAGAGAAGCCGAAAAGGGCTCCCAGCAGCACCAGATTGAAGATGAAAAATTGCCGAGAGGACAATCGAGCGTTGAGGTTCATACCAATTCTCCTATGGCTGGAATCGTCTGAGTACACATCAATAATAATAAAAAACCGGGCGAATGGTTACGGAAAGCGGCTAGGCCGTGAGTATCTCCGCGCGGTCGGCGAAGACGGCGACCGTGTGCTCCCAGTGGGCGGAAAGCTTGCGGTCCGCCGTCACCACGGTCCAGCCGTCGTCCAGAAGGTCGACGTCCCCCGTGCCGAGATTGATCATGGGCTCCACGGCCAGAACCAGCCCCTCGGTCATCCGCGGATTAGCCCCCCGCGGGTAGTTGGGCACCTGGGGATCCTCGTGGGGGGAGAAGCCCACCCCGTGGCCGCAGTACTGGTGCACCACCCCGTAGCCCTGGGCTGCCGCGTGGGAGTAGACGGCCCGCCCTATCTGGAGTATGCGGTTCCCGGAAACGACCTGGGCGAGGGCCAGGTCCAGGCACTCCTTGGTGACCCTGTTGAGCGCGCGGGCCGCATCGCCCACGTCTCCCACCTCCACGGTCACCGCCTTGTCGCTGTAGAAGCCGGCCAGATCGATGCCGCAGTCCAGGGACACGAGGTCCCCTTCGGCTATCCTGCGACGGGAAGGTATGCCGTGGATGACTTCCTCGTTGATGGAGATGCAGAGTGCGGCGGGAAAGGGATTCCCGTCGTCCCCGTAGCCCAGGAAGGCGGGACGTCCCCCCGCCTTGCGTATCCATTCCTGGGCCCACGCATCCAGATCCCGGGTTTCGACTCCGGCCGCGACCTTAGGTATCAGCTCATCGAACATGGACTTCAGGAGCCTGCAGGACTCCCGTATGCCCTCCATCTGGCGGGCATTCTTCAAGCGTATCATCCGTTCCTCATCCTACTAGACGCCCAGCCGGCGCCGCATCTGCACCACATTGGGCAGGGCCGGGTCCCGTTTGAGGGCGGCCCGCAGGGCCGCCTGGGCCTCCGACCGCTCCCCCATCCTGAAAAGGGCCTCGGAAATCGTACGGAGCCAACGGGCTTCGTCCCGCCGAGGATACCCTAAATCGATCAGTTCTTCCAGGCATTCGACCAGGGTCTCGTCGTCCGCCGACTGGGGAAGCTTCACCCGGGCAAGCTCCTTCACGAGGCCGTCCACCTCCGGCATGAAGTGCCGGAAATAGGGAAGCCTGCGCTCCTCCCTGACAAGATCGATCAGGAGGATAAAGGCCTCGTGGTGCCGGCCCCGCTTGTCCAGCTCCTCGGCCAGAATGAAGGTGCAGTCCATCCAATCTTCACGGTCCAGGTAGCGGTCCAGGGCGAAGTCGATGCCCCCCTGGGCGGCCCAGACCGCAAGGGCCTCGTCCTCCTCCAGATGCAGCAGGTCGAAGAAGATCAGCTTGGCCTGGCTTTCGGGATCGTCCGCGCGTTCCTTGAGAAAGGCCCGGTAATCGAAGTCGTAGCGCTTGACGAAGCGCACGTAGGCCCGATCATATTCCTGGCGGCGTTCCGGGTCGGAGAGGGTCTCATAGGCCGTCAGGAGCTTGCGCATCTCCCCCTGGGCGGCCTCCCCGGCTATGTCGGGGTGCACCTTCTTTGCCCGGTCCCTGAACCCGCGCTTGATCTCCGCCTCGTCCGCGTTCTGATGCACTCCGAGGATGTCGTAGTAGTTTTCCACTCCGCGTTCTTTACGCGCCTATGCGCTTGCCCACCGCCTCCGCGTGGCCGGGATTGAGCAGGATGTCGGACCAATTGACGAACATGCCCTCCTTCTCCATCCCCCGCATCAGGTTGGAGAGGGCCTTGGAGGTGAAGGGTCCGGTCTTCACTATAAAGGCGGCGCTTTTCTTTCCCACCAGGGAACTGGCGCCGGAAAGCAGCTTAGCCAGACAGGCCGGCATTTTGCCGCCGAACAGGGACACGCTCTGCGCGGCGACGACTATGTACTCGTAGCCCGGCAGGCGCGTGCCCTCCTCGGTCCAGGCGTCCAGCACATCGACACGGTGGCCCATGGCTTCCATCCCCTTGGCGAGGGAGGCCGTCATGGCGGGAACATCCTTCCGCCGAGCGGAGGCATTAATCAGGGCTACTCTCATGCTGCGCTACTCCGTCAAGCTTGTTTATATAGCTGATCTATGTTCGGCTCTTTCACGACGAACACGGAACACTTGGCGTTGACTAATATCTCCCTATGGGAGTGGGAAATGATGTCCCGGGCGCTCCGGTCCTTCTCCCAGCCGCCCAGGACTATGAGGTCCGCCTTCCTTTCGTCCGCCGCGGCGAGTATCTCCGTGTAGACGGCGCCGCGCCGCAGCTCACGCTCGGCCTTTACGCCCTTGGCCCGGGCCAGCTCCTCCACGAAGGAAAGATACCGCTCGCCGTTGGCCTGGAGGCTCTGCTCGTACTCCTGGCTCTCTTCCTGTATGAAGATCTTGCTCAGGGTGAGCTGCCGTATGGTGGCGGTATCCACCACGTAGACCGCCGAGAGGCGGCACCGGTAGAGCTTGGACATGACGATGGCGTACTTAGCCGCATGGATAGAGGCGTCGGAGCCGGAAATGGCGACGACGATGTTCGAGAAGAGTGGTTTTATCATTCCCTGCCGGCCTTCCTTTTCAACAGCTTGCTTGAGAAGAAGGACTCCCGCTCCCGCTCCTCCAGCGCCGCTTCTATGAACGCCTTGGTCTCCCGGGCGGCGGGGATCACCTGTTTTTCCAAGGCGTTCACCCTCCGCTGGGTTTTGCGCACCTCCCTGGCAAGACGCCAAGCTATGGTGCGCACCGCAGCCAAGTCGGTAAGAATCTTAAGCAGCTTAAAGAATTCTAGCACGGTTTCGTCGCATTCCGCAAACGAATTCGCCGGAGAATACTTGAGTTCCGCCTCTCCCAGATGGACTTCCAGGCTCGGCAGGTTCATGCCCGCCAGGACGACCCGCTTTTCCCGCAGGTCGAAGCGGTAGCGCACGTTCCGGGAGAGCCGGTCGGCCCGTTCCCTTCCGGCGGTCAGAAGCATGCGCCGCAGGGCGGGGTAGGCGGCGGAGGTGCCCTTATCCAGATCGCGCTCCAGGATCTTCACCTGTTCCACCGTCCGCATGAGCTCCATCACCAGGATCTCGCGCTTCTGCTCCAGGAGGTCGTAGCCCTCCTCGGCGGTGGACAGGCGATCCTTGACCTTGAGGAGGTTGCTCTTGGTGGGGGCGATGTTCTCCCGGGCCACGGCCTAACGCCCTCCGTGTCCTGCGGACCTGAGCCGAGCGTCCTCGGGTTCTTCGTCCGTCAAGTCGGACTCGTCCGCCGGAGGACGCCCGACCTCGGCGTCGGGGGCAGCCAAAATGGGATCCAGGTATTTCTCCAGGTATTCCCGTTTGATGCGCAGAAGCTCGTCCCGGGGCAGCACGGACAGGGTCTTCCATCCCAGATCCAGGGTCCGTTCGATGCTCCGGTCCTCAGTCTCTCCCTGGGTGAGGAAATCCTGCTCGAAGCGCTCACCGAAGCTCAGGTAGCGCTTGTCCGCCGCGGACAGCTCCTCCTCCCCGATGATGGAGGCCAGGTTGCGCACCGCCTTGAGGCGGGAATAGGCGGCGAAAAGCTGGCTGGCGACGTCCTTGTGGTCCTCCCTGGTCATGCCCGGCCCTATGCCGTCCTTCATGAGCCGGGAAAGGCTGGGGAGCCCCGCCACGGGCGGGTAGACGCCCCGCTGGGCCAGCTCCCGGTCCAGGACTATCTGCCCTTCGGTTATGTAGCCCGAAAGGTCGGGGATGGGATGGCTGATGTCGTCGTTCGGCATGGTCAGGATGGGGATCTGCGTAACGGAGCCTTTGCGGCCCTTGATGCG
>CAYUPG010000025.1:16051-17633 GCA_964446515.1 uncultured Treponema sp. | reverse complement strand
CAGCCCGAAGGCTGAAAGATATCAGTAGAGCTCCCGACCATACTTTGTACGCTCGGGCCGGCGAAGCCGGTCCATAATGTCCCGGTTCTTTCCGGCCCCGCGGAATTGCTATGCAATTCCGCGTTAAAGATCGGCTACGCCGATCCTCGGCTTCGTTTGCTTCCCTTCCCTATATTTCCAAACATCCCGGCACTTCCATTACCGCGCGACCCGCGCCCGGCAACTTCTTCGCCTCTTTCAACCAGCAACTTCCGTGCCGGCTACCACCTCTCGGCGGCGTGCGGTGGAACTTATCATGCCCACCGCGCCTCTGTCAAGCGCTTCCGTCGATCCTTCAAAAAATCTTTTCAGGCTCCTGAAAAACGCCTAATCGACAAAAAAACCCGGAGTCACCCAAAAGGAAAACCCCAAAACAGCGATATTTCAATTTTGCCGAATCTTACTTGGAAACCATAAGACAGCAACCCATTTTTGGGCGTGAGAAAGATAATACCACCGTTTCCTAGTTAATGCAAGCGAAAAACAGGCCCCTGCTAGGAATTCTTCAGCTCCCGCTCGCGCTTTTCAATAGAAGTCCGTATCTCGGCGATTTCCGCCAACAAATCTTTCACCGCAGGAAGCTCGGCGTCAATGGATTCCGCATTCTGCTCGGTAAAAGCGGTATAGACCTCCGCGCCCAGCCGCGCTATCGCCTTCTGGGCTTGGCTCTCCAATTGCAGGATTTCGAGCTTCAAAACGCCCTTTTCCCCAAGATCTTGTGCCTTGGCGCCGGCCTTGGACATGAGCTCCTTTGAGGCCGTCAAGCCCTGCCCCATCAGCTCCTTCATCTTTTCCCCAAACGTCATGGCAGCCTCCTATTTTTTGCGTATCCCGAGGATGGTCAGATCGTCGTACTGCTCATCCTCCCTGATATGAGTATAATACATATACTCCTTGTGTTCTTGATGCTCCTTGGTATGGGAGCAGTAATCCCGATACTGCCGGAAGCAGCTCTTCAAAAAAGCATCCACCCGCCTATCGACCAGAACCCGCGCATCCTCTCCGGCCTTAGGGTCCCGATACATGCGGAACACCTTCTCTACGGAAACCATGGCCATTATGGTCTCCTCCACCGTGCCGGAGCAGGAACCGAAGTCGAATTCTAGGGGAGCGTCCCCCTCGGGATTGTGATGCTTGCGCAGGATGAACTTGGACCTGCCCAAGACCGCCTCGACGATGTCCTTGACCCGGTCATATCCCATCTCTTCGTCGGCCTGCCCGACGGAATGGTTTTCATGGGGCGTGTCCACCGCCGCGCCGCCGTGGGCGCAGAGGATTTCCTTAAAGGACACATCGCGGAATCTCCGCTTCGCCTCCTCGATGCCGTCGGTGTAGAGCATGAGGATGTCGTTCTGATCGAGGGTGAGGGTCTGAACGGTGTACCCGCCCTTCATGTCCACAAGATCGTTGGGCAGCACCCCGGTGGCAGGGGTCTGCGGGAGCTCGGTGGTCTTGAGCGTCCGCTCCGACGCATCGTACCAGTGAACGATGTTGTCCCCGGCGTTGCAGAAGCGCACGACGCCGGTCTTGGAGTCGAAGAGGC
>CAYUPG010000025.1:0-16041 GCA_964446515.1 uncultured Treponema sp. | reverse complement strand
GGCCGTGGCCCTCGGTGTCGTCGTCGAGGGTGAAGGCGGCGAAGCGGCCCTTGAAGCCCAAAGTCTCGATGAAGTCGTTGATCTGGTAAACCACCCGCTCTATGCGCATGCCGTCGGCCGTGGGCTTCCAGTTTTTAAAATAGCTCAGGAACATGGTGGCGACCTGGATCATGATGAGGGCCGCCGGTATCCCTTTGCCCGCCACGTCGCACTTGATGATCGCGTAATACCGGCCGTCAAGGTCCCGATAATCGAAATAGTCCCCCGAGACGCCCTTGGCTCCCTCGTAGTAGCCGAAGAACTCGGCGCCGGCCGCATCGGTGTGGCCGCAGGTAAGCTTGTTCCCCATGGAGTCCGTCTCCAGGGGGATGAATTTCTTTTGGACTTCCTTACCGATGGTGAGATCCTGGGACGCCAGGGCCGCCTTTACAAGACCGTGGGTCATGTCGTTGATGGTGGAGCCGAGGATTGCTATCTCGTCCTTGGATTTGATGACTATATCCTTGCCCTCGAGCTTCGCCTTGTCTTCCGTGTCCCGGATCATCTCCACATGGCCGACGAGCTTCTTTATCGGCCGGATGATGAGGGTCGAAAGGAGCAGGGCTCCCGCCACGCCCATGGCGAGGGCAGCCAGGGCGACCAGAGCAGTCACCCGCAGCAGTTCCCTGCGTCCGGCGGCCACGCTCTCCACGATGGAATCGATGGAGACCTCGAGCCTGACGAGGCCGCGGAAGTAGACGTCCTCCGCCCCCTGCCGATACATGACGGGCTTGAAGAAAACGAACACTCGACCCCCGTCGGACGGTAGAGCCTCGGAGGGGAAGGCAGGCTCGGATCCGATTTCGGCGGCTATGGCCGAAAGCCGTTCATTCAGCCGCGCTTCCAAGGCCCGGGTGGTAGTCTGTATATCGTCCCGTCTGCGTATGCTCTCTCCATCGGTCCTCAGGGCCAAAGCAAGACCTTCCCGCGTAAGGGCGGCGATGCTCTCCGAAAGGTCGCCTACCTCGGTCCGGGCCCGCTCATCGAGCTCCCGGGCTATGTCCGCGAGCCGCGGGCTGAGCACATCCTCCAAACGGGAAGTCCCGGCCTGGAATTCGGCGGTATCGATCTTGGACTCGATATCAGGATCGTTGGTGGCCCACACATGGTCGTTGAACACGGTGGCGCTTGACCCGAAGCCGGTGATGGTGGCGTAGCGGGCCTCCGGAACCGCGGCGGTCTGGGAGGGAAGGAAGCCGAGCTCCAGGACGTTGCGGCTGGGCAGGTAGGCCCGGGCGCCGGAGGCCAGGCTTTCCAAGAGAACCCTGGAACGGTCGCGGAGGCCCTGCAGCAGGGTTGCCTCCTGAGTGCGGGTCATCATGAGGGATAGGGGCGCCGACACCAGGGTCACCACGATGATGACGAGGAAGATGGTGAAGGAGGCCAGCTTCAGGCGCAGACCGCTTCCCCTGCGCCGCACCGCCTTGAGACGGCGATTCTTTTCCGAAGGCATACTTTCTCCTGTTATGAGGGCCACCGCCTCCAAGCGTATGGCCGCGCTTTCGGCCACCACCGCGCCGATTCCGCGGATGGATACCGTCAGGCCGAGGGCGCCGAAAACGAGGACCGCCGCGAGGGCCAAGCGTATCCAATCAAATACGAACCTGCGCTCCATGCTCCGGCTCCAGGAGGGCTCCCAGACCCGTGAATAGTCGCCGAACTTGACCGTGCCGGTTTCATCCACCCGCACGAGGGGAGCGGTGAGGTGCAGGCCCCGCAGGGGATGCACGACGCCTATCCGGTATAGGCCCTCGTCCAGGTCCTCCACCCGCAGGTCTCGAATCTCCCTATCGGAGACAACGGCGAACTCACCCCGCTCCAGCAGGAATTCCCGGTCGAAGGGTTCCCGGCCATCCCTATCAAGAAACACCCTGCCGACCCGGCCGCCGTCGGAGAAGCCGCGCCCGATGATCCTGAGGCTGAGCAGGCCCTGCTCGTCCCGCTCCGCGTCCGCATAGGTCACGTAGGTGTAGGGAACGTACTTGTTGGTCCTGAAGTAGGCGACCGAGGGCGGACCTATGTTCCCCACCGTGTCCACGGCGGAGACCACGAAACGCCAGAGGCCGTCGTCACGATTCACGAAGGAGGCGGCGGTTTCCGGCCCCATGTTGCGGGGCGGCACGGAGGGAGCGGGGAAGGAGGCGGAAACGGCCTGCAGGAACGCGTCGTCCCGGAGGGAACGGTATCCCTCCGCCGGGGCCAAATACTCCAGGTTCCAGGCATAGCCCGCGATATCCGAGGCGGGGGGCGGATTCCAGCGGAGGGTGAAGGTGTTGGAGGCCAGATACCCGTCCGCGCCCTCGGGCGGAAGAATGAGGTTCGCGGCCGGGGGAGGGGTCGTATCCCTTAGGAATTCCAGCACCGCGGGCTCCGACCAATTGCCCGCGTAGTCCTGGGCCCTGATGGAAAAATACCAGGTCCCGTCCTCATCCGCCCGCCGCTCGGCGCTCGTTGCCGCGGAGTAGGCCATGAGCCGTTTCGGCGGCGTCTCGGAGGGGTCCATGCTCCAAGAGAAGGAGTAGCCCGCGATGCCGGAAGGATCGTCCGGAGCCTGCCAGGCGATGGAGGCCGTGTCGCGGCGAACTCGAACTCCGGACTGGAAATTGACGCCCCGCAGCACGGGCGCCGCCACCGTCGTATCCGGCTCCAGAAGGAAGATGCGGTCCGTGCCCCGCTGCGGCGTCTGCCAGAACACGAAGAGCCCATCCCCGTCCGCCACCGGCCGGGCGAAGGACGCATCGCCGGAGGAGCCGGAAAGGTCGCTGTCCTGCCAGTCTATGCCTATGCGGCGCCCTAGGTACACCCGATTGCGGCCCCGTCGATTGTCGAACCACAATACGGCGCTTTCGTTCCCGTACCCGATTGATACCGGATTATTCGCGTAGGAGCCCCCTTGGGTAAGACGGTCCGCTTGGCCGAGGATAGCCCCGTCTTCCCACAATTCCGCAGCATACACCTGAGGAGAGCCGACTCCGGCCCGGCGTTCCCACACCAGGAACAGGGAATCTCCCTGGGACGACAGGTGGGGACGCTGGTTGTCGAAATTCTCGCTCTCCCTTCGGGTGCCGGCATAGGGGTCCAAGAAATCCGTCACCTGCCGGGCGGCCGTCCAGGTTCTTCCGCCGTCGGTGCTCGATTTCAGGAAGAGCTGGAAGGAGGGCCGCACGGCACCGGTCAAGGACTGGAACACCACATACTCCCTTCCTCCGAGGGAAGCGTGGGCGGGCAGGAAGTTGAGCCTGAGGCCGGATTCGGCGACAAAGGGCTGGAAAGGCGTCCACTCGCGGCCGTCTTCTGAACGGGAATAAAAGATCGAAAGAGACTGCTCGACGCCCCGGGTGGCGAAGAGCAGGTACCCCCCGTCCGAGCGGACATAAATACGGGGAGCCAAGGAGGTGTCCGCGGTGCCGTCCACCCGGTGCCGGCTGAAGGTCTCCCCGCCGTCGTCGGAAACGAGCACCTCCGTCTCCGTGGAAGACGCGGCGGCGGCGATGAGAATGCGGCCGCGCCCATCCACCACGGCGCTGAGTATGGCCGGTTCGGCGCCGGAAAAGGTGTAGCTGCCGCCGATATTCCGCCTGATCCGCCAGGGGCTTCCCGTACGCTTCACTCCGACGGAAACGCGCACCGTGAGGGATTCGTTCTCCCCCGTACCGCCCGAGGACTCCTGCCAGGCCACTACCGACGTGGTTCCGTTGCCGGCGGCTACGGGGAAGCGTCCCTGGGCGGGGGAAAACACGACCGGGCTCTCCCAATAGAACTCCTCCGCAGCGGGAAGCACGGTCCCGGTGGTCAGGAGAAGCAGGGCGCAGGACGCCAGGACTAGGCCCGCGAGATGGATGCGGTACCTCATAGGCGGGCCTGGATCCTTCGCTGAAGCTCCAGAATGCGGGAGGAATTCCTATTCCGGGGATCCTGAAGCAGCTGTTCTACTATGGCCAAGGCTACGATGGTGTTCCCCCGCTGCAATTCCTGTACCGCCCGCTGATATTCTCGCTCCGCGGCGCTGGAGAGCACCACAGCAGCTTGACCGCCCACGTCGGTCTGGATGCGGTCCTTGAGGGTTACCGCCTGCTCGTTGTTAGGATTCAGTTTAAGCGCCTCGTTCAATTGTTCAAGGGCTACGGGAAATTGGCTCCGGATATTCGAGTCCACGATGCGCCTGGCGGCCAGGACCAGTTCGTTGGAGCGTGCGAGGGAGCGCGGATCAGGGGGCGGCAGGCGCAGGCCCAGCTGTATCTCCGCCCTTACTATGGCGGCCTGAATGCCGGGGAAGCGCGGGTTTATCTCCGCCAAGTCCTGAAGGTCCGAGAACGCCTCCTGGGGAGAAGTAGCCAAGTTCGCCTGAGCCTCGTTGAAGCGGCGGCGGAAATCGGCGCCGAAGGCGTCCGGGTCGATCAGCTGGTCGATGCGGAGGGAAAGGATGCCGGCTTCCTGGTTGAGGGGAAAGATGATCCGGACTTCCTGTATCTTCGCCTTGGCCTCTTCGAAGCGGGTCAGGGCATCAGCCTTTCGGCGGGCGTTCAGGAGTTCCCTACCCTCTTCGAAGGCCTTGCGCGCGCCGCTCAGAAGCTGGCTCATCTCGGCGTAGAGGGGGGCGGTGACCGGTATGGTCCGCCCCGTCTTGACGGCCAGGGCGCCCCGGACCAGGGTAAGCCAGTAGGCGACCTCGGGCTCGTCCTCCACGTTGGTGGTCCGCCATCGGCCCTGGGCCTGGACGAGGGCATCCTCGGCCCGCTCGAAGGCCGCGGCGAAGTAGGCGGACTTGGCTTCAGTGATCAAACGGCGCACATCCCGGACGACGATGTCGTTTTCCGTTTTGGAAATTTCTGCCGAGAGGGCCAAGAGCCGTCGATCCCGTTCCGCCCTGAGGGCCTGGGAATCCTGGATCGCCAAGGATGCGTCGTAGCGCTCCCCCGCCCTCTGGGCCCGCTCCCGCGCGGTATCGAAGTTGAACCGGGCAAGGGCGGATCGGGCCTCCTCGTAGCGCCGTTCCGCCTCCAAGCGGATGCTGGTTGCCTGTGCGACCTTATCCCGGGCCTCCGCGGAAGAGGCCCGCACCTGGGACAGGAGGTTCCGGACCGAGGCCTCGAGCTCGGCCGCCTCCGCCGCGAGGCCCCGCAGGCTCTCGTCGGAAGAAACGCGTCCAGGCTCGGCGCCGTAGGAAGAGATAAGAGCCTGAGCCTCCCGCTGAAGGCCGACCATGGCTTGATCCAGGGCGGTGAAGATGGGAAGGCTCTCGGCGGGGTACTTTCCGAGATACGGGGTTCCGGCCTGAGGCTGGACCTCCACGCCTTCGAGCAGCGTCCTTCCCCGCGAAAATTCAGACGCCCCGGAATCGATGCGCGAGCGGAGCTCTCCATTCCGGATGCGGTATCGCATCAGGGCGGCGTCAAGATCTCCCCGGGCCGCCGAGCGCGCGAGCGTCTCGTAGTCGGAGCGCGCGAAATCTAAATATGCCGCCGCATCCGCCGGAACGAGGCCTGCGGATCTATACCCGGCGATGCCGGCCTCCGCTGCGGCGACCCGAGCCAACCCTTCCTCGGCAAGCCCCAGCAGCTCCCCATAGGATCGGCGCATGGCCTCTCCCCGGGCAAGTGATTCCGCGGCAGACTCGCCGGGGGGCGCCTCCGCCGCGGATACGGCCGCCAAAAGGCCCGCGGTTTCCTGGGACGCCGCAAGGAAGCGGGAAGCTTCCCCAAGGGCCCGATACTTCAGGAACTCAGGCGGCTTGCCCGCCACGATGGACTTGCCGAAGGCTGTCAAGGCGGGACTTATCTCCGCCCCCGCCACCGCCGACCACAGGGCCACCGCCCGGCCCGCCAAGTCCGCATACTCGGCCGTAACCAGGAAGGCATCCCGTGCCGCCTGATGGCTGCCGGCGCCCGCAGCCGCCACTGCCTCCGCATACGAGCGGTCGGCCGCCTGGGCTACGGCGAGCTGGGCCCGGTTCACCTGATCGGTCCAAAGGGTGTCCAAGGACCCCACCATACCCTCGGGACGTATTTCGGTCTTCCTTCCCAGGATGAAGCGGAAGGCGAAGGGCAGGAAGGAGCTGTCTCCCAGATTCTTGTCCGCCCCCTGAAGGAGGAGGAACTGATTCTCGAAGCCTCGGCCGACCTCGGCGACGCGGTTGCGCAGGGCGGCGAGCTCCAGCAGCGTCGCTTCGGATGCGTCCAAGGCGGCATTGAGGGCAAGGTATCCCGAAGGGCCCTCCGCCCGGGACGCCGTGTCCGAAAGGGAAGACGTGGCCTGGGCCACCCGGGTCTGGAGAGCGGCGAAGCGGTCAAGGTCCGCTGCGATGGACCGAAGCCCGGCGTCCACCCTGGATACCACCAGATCTCCGTAGCCGGCCTGATAGAATTCGTCCCGGTACAGCACGAAGCCGTCGCTGTAGCGGCGGAGAGCCGCCGCGTAGTCTCCCCGATCGATGAGAGCGCGGCCTTCCGCCATGATGCGCTCGAATTGTGCCCGATAGAAGGTGAACTGGGCCGTTTCCTTGGTCCTGAGGATGAACTCCCGGGCTGCCCGGTTGGGCGCCGCCTCCAGCTCCTCAAGGCGCCGTATCATGGCGAGCTTGCGCTCGTCGTTCGTGGGGTCATTGACCAGCACGTTGAGTAGTTCCGCCGCAAGGCTGTTGTATTCATCCCGCAGGCGCACGATGCGCTGCAGGCGCTTCTGGGCGTCGTCGAAACGGTTGGGCTCCCTCTTGATGAAGGCGGTGAGGGTCGCAATGGCTTCGTTGTAGCGCCGTTCGGCTATGAGGTTGTCCGCCTTGGACAGGGCATCCTCCTTCCGACCGCCCGCATGCGCGTTCGGGACGATCGCCAAGAGGATGAGGGCGATCGCCGGGGGGAGGAGAGCCCGCCGAAAGGGGCGGCACGACGCGTTCATGTACCAGTGGTTCCCATCTATAGCTACAGTATCGGTTCCCGCACTTTTGCCCTATACAGTAGAAACATACCCCAAACCGATATATATTAACAGTGAGGTATTATGAGTCGAATCAGGAAGGTTCTTTTCGCGCTCGCATGCGGCATCCGCGCCACGGCGTTTGCCCTGGATATGGGCGAAGACACCTATGGTTCCATCTCGGATTACCTTCTGGAAGTCTACGGCATCGACGACAATCAGGGGCTGACTACCCTTCCCGTCCTGGATGTTCCCATGGGGGGCAGAGCGGAGGGGATGGCGGGGGCCTTCTCCGCCGTCGCCGACGACGCGTCCTTCCTGGAGTGGAACCCCGCGGGGTCCTCCATGATGGCCCGCACGGAATTGGCCTTCTTCCACAACAACTGGATCGCCGACACCAAGGTCGAGGGGGCCGTGTACACCATCCGCTTCGGCGATCTGGGCCTTTCCGCAGGCGGCAAGTGGCTGTACCTGCCCTTCACCGAGTACAACGAGTTCGGAGACAGAGCATCCAAGGGCTACTATTCCGAGGCCGTCGCAGCCCTGAACGCATCCTACAACCTCTTCTCGGGCTACTACTTTTCAGGCGTTTCCGTCGGAGCCAACCTCAAGGGAGCCTTCCGATCAGTGCCCGACTACTCCGACGATGGGGGAAACGTAATCGCAGGATCGGGAGCGGAGCAGTCCGCCTTCGCGCCCATGATGGACCTGGGACTCCTGACCCGGTTCAATATCTTCAAGCTGTACCATGCCCGGGAACGGAACGCGTCCTTCGCCCTGGTGGCCCGGAACATCGGCGCCCCGTCCATGGGCGAGCCCCTACCAACCGCGGCGGTGGCGGGCCTTTCCTACAGGCCCATCAGGCCCGTCCTCTTCGCCTTCGACTTCTCCGTCCCCGTCAACCTTCAGGATCCCGATCTTTCCGAAAAACCCTATTGGGCCGCCGGCGGCTCCGTGGAGGTCACGAAATTCCTGTCCATGCGTGCGGGCCTCATGTCCAAGACCGGCAACGTGCGTATCACCCTGGGAAGCGCCGTCCAGTTGGATTCCGTCGCTCTGGACGTGAACTACACCATGGATCTCCTGACCCAGCTCCAGCCCCTCAACCGGGTCAGCGTGGCTGCCCGCTTCGACTTCGGCGACCGGGGCAGAAAGGAGCGGGCGGCCCAGGTGGAAGGCCATTATCTGCGGGGCTTGGAGGCCTACGCGGGGGGCGACAACGAAGAGGCCCTGAGGGAGTGGGAGGCGGCGCTCAAGCTGGATCCCCGTTTCGATCCGGCCAGGGAAGGGCGGGCCGCCGTCTTGGGCGCCAAGATGCTGGAACAGAGGATCGACGAGATACAGCGGATCGAATAGGGCCCCTCGGCGGGGAGGCTTCAGCGCTTCTTTCGGAAGACCCTGTAGTTGACCTCCGGGAAGAGGTTGTGCCGCCGCTCCAGGCTCGTAAGCCACTCGGTGCTGATATAGTTGCTTCCCAGGGACTCGTAGATGGTGGTGAAATTCTTAACGCTTTCCTCCACCCGTCTCCTGGCGTACTCCGCCGAGTGGTGCTGCCTGAGTATTCCCGCCCAATCGGAGGACTGGGCCAGAAGCACTTCCCGGGCGGCCTGATTCAGGGCCCGTTCCTTGAGGCCGCCGTCATCGGGAAAGCGCTCCGCAAGCTCGATCATCCTGGATACGGAGCGCAGGACGTGCCGGTACAGCCAATCGTTGGATGCGTCGAGCCAGGGCTCGGCGAAACCGTTCGCTCCCCAGGAGGAGAATTCCGGCATGGCGACCTGCAGGGCGGCCGTATCGGTCTTGCTGAGGAACTCCGCCGGATTCATGAAGCGCAGATCCTCCCGCGCCGCCCCCTCCCGGAAGAGAGCCTCGAGGAACTGCGGCCCCTCGTACCACCAGTGGCCGAAAAGATCCGCATTGTACGAGCAGAGAGAATGGGCCTTCTCGCCGAAGAGGGACTCCGCGGCGCTCAGCTGCTCGGAGCGGGAGTTCAGAAAGGCCCGGGCATGCTCGCGGACGCGCAGGGAGGCCGCCTCCGCATCGTACACGGATTTCGGCTTCCCCGCCCCGGTAACGGCCCAATACTTGTACCCCGTGGGGGTGCGCATGCCGTCTCCTTCGAGGAAGGCGGCCACACGTTCCGCCGGAAGGTCGTATCCTATATCGCGGTGGAAATCCCGGTACGCAGGATCCGCCGGATACCCCGTGGAGGCGTTCCAGACATCCTCGGCGGCATGGAAATCCCGTCCGAACACCGCAAGGCCCGAGGACGTGCGCACCGGTGCGAAGGTCCCCTTTGCCGGAGGCGGAGAGGCGTGCACCAGCCCGTGGGCATCCACCACGGTGTAATTGAAGTTGTAGGCCCGCAGGTATTCATCCAGCCCCGGATACCAGCCGAGCTCAGGAAGCCAAAAGCCCTGGGGATTCCGGCCGAAGGTCGCGCGGTGGGAAGAAATGGCAGTCTCTATCTGCGCCTGAATGGCCTCCGGGTAGGACATGTAGAAGGGCAGGAAGGCATAGGTAGCGGCGGAGGTGAGCAGCTCAAGCCGCCCCTTCTTGTGGTAGAAATCGAAGGCCCGCAGCAGGTCCCGCTCGTAGCGCTCGGTGAAGAGCACCCTATCTTCCACCGCCCGGTCGTAATAGGCGGCGGCGAGACGGTGGACCCCGGGATCCCCTTCGGTCCTCAGAGTTTCGGCGGCGCCGAATTCGATGCGCCGGTCAAGGAACTCCAGGAAACGGTCCAGGAGCAGCCCATCCTGCATCATGCGGCAGAGGGTCGGAGAAAAGGCCATGGCGACCCGGAAGGGTATGCGGTCCGCGTCCAGGCGCTCGAAGACCCGGAGCAGCGGCAGATAGGTATCCGTGATAGCCTCGAAGAGCCAACGCTCCTCCAGGAATTTGGGATGCTCGGGATGCCGCACGAAGGGCAAATGGGCGTTCAGGACTAGGGAGAGGGTATGCCGGTCATTCATGGCGCGTCGACCTCAAAACTCACAACGTTGGGGCAGGCGGGATGCTCGGTCCACGCTCTTGAGGATCCTGAACTCGTCGCCCCCTGAAAGGGACAGTATGGGACGCAGGGGGTGATCCTCGGAATCCAGGACGCTCGGGTCTCCGCAGGAGGGTATGCGGAAGGGCTGAGAGGCGGCAAGCACCTGCTCGCCCTGGTTCTTGACAACGCACAGCTCCACCTTGAACCAGCCCTTCGCCGAAGGGAAGCACACGTACCATGCGCTGTCCTTCTTGTCCAAGGCGATGTAGAAGGAATCCTCGGGACCGTTCCGCGCGCCTCCGACCGCGGAAACCCGGAGCCGGTACCCGCCGAAGTCGGGGGCCCGTTCGTGCAAATCCCTATCCTGGGGACGGATCTCCCAGAATGCGAAAGCCCAAACGGGATCGCGGATGAGCACCTCGATGAAGGTGGTATTGTAGGATTCCGGCAGGGCCGCCACCGCCTCCTGGTCCGCGACCCTAAGCCCCTCCGGATCGTCGACCTCGGCTCCCTCAGGATCATCCGGGCGGGCATCCAGTATCTCCTCTATGACGAAAATACGGTTCAGGTCGGGGGGCAAGTCCAGCCCCAAGCTTTCGGCCAGGGCCGCAAGGTCGCAGGTAGCGAGGGTCTCCAAATAAGGCCGGGTCAGCCGAAGTTCATCCATACTCCGACCCATCATGGGAAAAAGGGGGCCCGTTGTCAAGCGCCGAACGCGGACCGAGCAGGCGGAGCCGTCCTAGGATAATTCGGCGTCCGAAAGCGCGGGACCCCGGCCGGCGGTATCCAGTATATCCGCGTCCAGACGGTCTTGGGGGCGGCCTGAGGCCCGCTTATTTCTGATCAGCTCGTCCCGGCCGATGAAGAACACCTCGACTCCCCCGAAGGAACCGGGAAAGCGGCGTCCCCAGGCATCCTGCCAGGCGACGCCGTCTATGGCCGAGACTATATCCACCCGCTCGGGGGGATAGCCCAGGGAGATGAGTGTGTCGGGAGAAGAGAAGTCCCCCGGCTCAAGCCCCAGGCCCGAGAAGCCGAACTCCTCCAGGGCGGAGAGGACCCGCGCGGCGTTTTCGGCATGGGGATTTACGAAGAGGTCCATGTCTCCGGTGAAGCGGGGATACCCGTAGAACGCCACGGCGTACCCGCCGACGATGAGGTATTCGGCCTTATGTGCGTTTAAGGACCGAAACAACTCGACGAAGTCCCGCGGAGCTTCTACCATAGTACTGCCTCCTCAGGAATTCAACGGCGGAAAGCCGTTCCTCCGCCGGGCGGGAAAGCCAGTACTCTAGGTCGCTCCGGACCGCCTGGGTCGTGGACTGCGATGTACCCGCCCTTAACCCGGCACGCCGAACCGTCAGTTCTATCATGCCGGTATTGTACAGCATAGGAGCCCCCCTGGTCAAAGGCAAGACAGTGCCGCAAAATCAAGCCCGAATTCCTCGAGGAAGGGAAGAAAATGGGCAGGCGGCGGCGCGATCACGACCACGGGCCTGCCGACAGCCTTCGGCAGGCCCAGGCTGAAGGAATGGAGGAGCAGGCGCTTGACGCCCCGTTCCTTGCGCAGACGCTTGTTGAGGGCGAAATCTCCGTACTTGTCGTCCCCCAGGATGGGATTGCCCCGCCCCGCCAAATGCCTGCGGATCTGATGCATGCGGCCGGTATCCAGCTCCAGTTCCAGGAGGGATAACGCCCCGGAGGAAGCGAGGGTGCGGTACCGGGTGCGGGACTCCTTAAGCTCCCCCCGAATCTCCAGCGGTTCCCTGATCTCCCCCGAGGGGCTGCCGGGACGACCGGCGCATACGGCCAGATACCGCTTGGACACGCCCCGTCCCGCCATGAGGGCCCCGTAGCGGGAGGCGGCCTCCCTGGTCTTGGCGACAAGGATGGCCCCGGAGGTATCCTTGTCCAGCCTATGCACCAAAAGGGGGCGCGGTTCGCGCAGGGCGCCCAGCAGGGCGTCGAGGGAAGCCCCCACCTGCTCCCCGCCCTGGACCGCCAGCCCGGCGGGCTTGTCGAGGACCATGCATTCGTCGTCTTCGTACAGTACGGCTATGTTCTTCATCTTCCGGTGCAGTATAGTAGTACCATGAAGCGATCGTCCATACGGAGATGGGACCCCCGCGCCGCGTCGGTCCTGCTTGTCCTCCTATTCCTGAGCCGAAGCCTTGCCGCCGAGCCCCTTGCGTCTTCCGCCTGGGGGTTCAGGATCGACCCTCCGGAGGGGTACGCGTTTTCCGGGGGGGATGGGAAAACCCGCTTTTCCTTCGTCCTGGAACAGGGTCCCGCCCCGGGAAGCGCCCTATTGGACCTGATCGTCTACGAGGCGGAACGTTTCCCCACCGTCGAAGCCCTGGCCGCGGATATTGCGGGCAAGCTGCGGTCTTCCGGAGACAGGGAAAACTTCGACTACCGGGGAAAGAAGGCAGTCCTGCTTCGCCTTGAACTGCCCGGCACGGGCGAAGCCCTGGCCGGATGGGGCCTCTGCGTGGAGCTGGGCGCCGAAGACGGAGCGCGGCCGCCGCTGCTGGCCATGCTGGCCTACGGCCCCGCGCGCCTGGAAGGCCTGGAACTCTACCATCTCTCCGCCCTGGATTCCCTCGCCCCCTCCCCCGCGGAGCGCTTCGTTCCCGGACCCGTCACCGAGTTTTCCTATCCGCCCATGGGAATGCGCAGCGTCTCCTTGCCGAGCCTCGGCGTATCGGCCCAGGTGGACGAAGGGGACGCCGAAGCGGCGAAGTCCGTGGTGGGGCGTGAGTTTTCGGTCCTGAAGGAGTACGCCCGCTCTCCCTCCTGGAAGGAGGCGTGGACGCGCTTCTACCGGACCATCTACCGCGACTCCTACGAACGGCTTTCCGACGTGGCCTTCGCAGTGGAGCGGGCCATGGCGAAACGGGCGGCGGCAGCCGGGCCCGGATCGGAGGCCGGAGGCTCGGCGGAAGCGGACCGTCGCGCGCTGGCGGAGGGAGCCCTGGAGTGGGTGCAGGGCTTCGCCTATGAGCGGGACCTCTTGGGAACGGACTTCGTTGACCTGGTGAGCGCCGCCGTCGAAGGCCGGGGAGACTGCGACAGCCGGGCCCTGCTCTGGGCGCTCATCCTGCGCCACGGGAACATCCCTTCGGCGATCATGGTGTCCCGGGACTACAGCCACGCCATGGGCCTGGCTGACCTACCGGGTACCGGGGCGCGCTTCGACCTGGGGGGCAAGAAATGGCTGGTCGCGGAGACCACCGCCGCCGTTCCCCTGGGGCTCATCGGAGCGGCAACGGCGGACCCGGCGAAGTGGCTGGGTATACTTCTAGAGTAAGGATAGGGGCCGGCGGTTGTCCGCGAGGCGCCGGGACAGGTACTCCCGGTCCAAGCCGAGATCGTCGGTAAGGGAGAGCAGCTGGTCCGCCGAAAGGAGGTTCTGCTCCGCGTAGAGGTAGCAGAGAGCCCGCTCGGGGATGCAGGGGACCTTGAGGGCGTTCATGTTCTCGCCCTGGGGATCCTCGCGGTTGAGGTAGCGGCGCACGAAGGCCCGGCGGAGCTCCGAACCGTCGCTCCCCTCGGCAATGGCTGCGAGCTCCCGCCTGAGGGGTCCAAGGTCGCCCCGGGCCGCGGCCTCGCCTAAGGGCTTAAGTACAAAATAGCTGTACTCCTTGCCCGGAAGGAAATGGTGGACGTCGCAGCGGGTGCAGTAGTTGGGCTCCCGGGGATCGTCCTTTTCCCGGTCCCCTCCGACGATGATGAGGGGATCGAAGTAGAGGGCGGGACACTCCGTGCCGTCCACCCGGTAGTACCGGTAGGTGTAGAAGGAATCCTCGATGCAGTCGGAGTGCTCGCAGTACGCGGTGAGGGGGTACACGTCCGTCGCGGTCTCCACCAGGAGGCGCGCGGTGGCGTTGAAAATTTCCCGCCTGAAATTGAGGATGAGGGTCGGACAGACGAAGACCAGGCCCCGGCGCTCCGATTCGTTCCGCATCAGGTAGGCTATGCGCTCGTCGTAGAAGGCCGCCTCGTCCACGATCCAGGTGCCGATCTCCGGATGCTCCGCCACCAGCCGTTCCAGCTCGAAGGAGTCCTGCACCGCGGCGATGCGGTCCCCGCAGCGCTCGTAGCCGCCGCGGTAGGCCAGGGCATCTTCGGGATAGTCGGGAAAGCGGGAACGGTCCAGCCGGGAACGGACGAAGAAGAGGTTCCGGCGGTCGGCGTCTCCGAGCCCCTCCTCCGCATTGAACAGGCTTCCCTGGGCGTCGAAGCGTATGGTCTGGGCGGCGACCGCCGCACCCTTGCGCCGGGCGACCTCGCCGTCCCGCCAGAGCCTGGCGGAGTACTCGGTCTTCCCGGAGCCCATGGGCCCGATGACCAGGATGCGGCGGCCGGAGGAGCGGAAATCGAAGTGGTGCAGGGCTTCGTGGACCTGCAGGGCCGGGAAGCCCAAACTCTTCAGGAAACCCGCGGTTTCCCTGTCCTGGCCCTCCGCCATGCTCCCCCCCTAGCGGTCGGAAATCAGGAGGGCATAAGCCTCTTGGGGCGTCTTGACGCCGAGCAGGGACGTCCGCAGCTCCTTGCTCTTCAGCTTCGCGCTGAAGAAGGAAAGGGTCTGGAGATAGTAGGCGTGCTGATTGTAGGCGGCGGCGATCATGAAGAGGAGGCGCACGGGCTGATCGTCCAGGGTCTGAAAATCGATGATGTCGCACTGGCTGACGCCCACGGAAACCACAAGATCGGTGACCGAGGAGAGGCGCACGTGGGGAATCGCGATGCCCCTGCCGATGGCGGTGCTCATGAGCTCTTCCCGCTTGAGTATCTCCGACGCCAATTCCTGCCGGTTCTTGACCTGGGGCGCATTGGAGAGGTTGTCCGCCAGGGCCAGCAGTGCATCCCTCTTGGTGGAATGGTTGATGAACACAATGCGGTCCGGGGAGATGATGTTCTCCAGCTGAACCGAGGCGAATTGGGGGGTCATCCTATTCATGGAAAGCCGGTCGTTGACCCACTTCTCGATTTCCGATTTCTTGAAGCGCCAAACCGTGCCTATCTTGCCGGAGGGTATCTCCCCCTTTTGGGCCCAATCGTAGACCGTCCGCTCGGATACCCGCAAGTATTTAGCAACCTCTTCTATCGTTAATATATCATCGTCGATCATATGCACTCCTTATCCGATGCAGAACAGTAGCACGCTACCATTCTGCATCATACCGCAGAATATGTCAAGTGAATGCATCAATTTCCGAGAAACCTAGGGCCGATCAGCCAAATCATGGAGGGAGTCGAAGGGGACGAGGGCCGCGATGGTCGTATCCACCACCTCTCCGCCCGATCCGCCGAAGCGGACGGGAGACTCGGGGGGCATGAACTCGCTCAGCACCTGGCGGCAGGCGCCGCAGGGACCGACGGGAGCCTCCGAATCGGGCGTAGCGATGGCCAGGGCGACGAAACGCCTGCGGCCGGATCCGACGGCCGCCACCACGGCGCTCCGCTCGGCGCATATGGTCAAACCGAAGGAACGGTTCTCCACGTTGGTGCCCGTAACGACGGTCCCGTCCTCGCAGAGCAACGCCGCCCCTACGCGGAAGCGGGAATAGGGGGAGTAGGAAGCCTCCGCCGCGCCCCGCGCGGCCTCGAACAATTTTTCCATGCGCATAGGTATATCCTTAAACATTGACAGATAGCATAATACTATATACCATAAAAAATCATTATCTGCGAGGTCGCGGTGGCGGAAAAAAAAAGAAAGAATTGGATAATCCTGGGCATTCCAGTCTTCGTCCTGTATCTTTTCACGGCCTCCGTCCCGATTCCCAAGGAAACGGTGCTTGAAAATCGCTGGCTGGTTTCCGTCGCCGAGGCGGGAACCGACGGGGAGGCCGAGTCGGATGTCCTGCCGGTCCGGCTCGAGGACCGCCTCGCCTACGTGGATTCCCGGGGCAGATTTTCCGTCAACAAGCGCATCCAGGGATATGCGGCGCTCTCCGATACCCACTGGTCGGAGTACGGTCCTACCCCCGAGACCCTGACTATCCTGGACCGCCGCGGAGAGGCCGTCGCCGTGATAGCAGGCGTCAAGGGCTACCCCGCCCTCATCGAAGGACGAACCTTCGTGGTGGCGC
>CAYUPG010000024.1:3855-17667 GCA_964446515.1 uncultured Treponema sp. | reverse complement strand
TGCACGTTCTGGACGCCGCATTCGATCATGCGGTTCACCGCATTGGAGCCGCCGCCGCCCGTGCCGATCACCTTGATGACCGTCGGATTAGGACCCACCGTTCGTTCCTCGAGCACTTCGATATTCATGTCCCCCCCCAAATGGTACGTTCTATTTATATGCCGCCCCCCGGTCCCCTCCGGAGGGCGGGCGTCCACTATCCTTAAAAGAACTCCTTCTTAAGCCAGTCGGCCAAGCGTCCGAAGAGGGGCGCCTGCCCCTTTTCCTGCCTACGGTTCTCGCCGCTCCGCTCCTGGGCCTTGGGATGCTCCCGATCGGCACCCTCAAGCACCAGGCCTACCGCCGTGGCATAGACCGGGCTGCGGTATTCCTCCACCAGGCCGCCCACCGAGAGGGGCACTCCGACCCGCACGGGCAGGTTGAAGATGTGGGCAGCCAATTCGGTTACGCCCGGAAGCTGCGATCCGCCCCCGGTGAGCACGACTCCGCCCCCCATGGGCCTAGCTAGGGAAAGCTTGTCCAGCTTCTCCTTGGCCAGATGGAAGATCTCCTCCATCCTGGGCTGTATTATCCTCAGTATCTGGGACCTGGGTATGGGCAGGGGCGGACGTCCCCCCACTCCCGGCACTATGACTTCCTCGTCGCCCTCCAGAAGCCCCTCCCAGCAGCAGCCCGCATCGATCTTGATGCGCTCCGCCGTATCGAAGGCCAAGTTCTTGAGTATGGACAGATCGCTGGTTACCTGGGTTCCCCCCACGGGGATGGTCGTGGTGGAATAGGGCGCCCCGTCGGAGTACACCAGGATATTGGTGGTGCCGCCCCCGAGATCAACCAGGGCAACCCCGAGCTCCTTCTCCTCCGCAGTCAAGGTGGACCTGCCTGCGGCCAGGGACTGGAGCACCAGATCGTTCACCCGGAAGCCTGCCCGGTTGACGCACTTCACGAGGTTCTGGGCGCTGGTCACCGAGCCGGTGATGATGTGGACCTCCGCCTCCAGGCGGACGCCTATCATGTCCAGAGGATTTCGTATTCCCTTCTGGTCGTCGACTATGTAAGTCTGGGGTATGACGTGCAGGACCTGCCGATCCATGGGGATGACCACCGCCCGGGCGGCCTCTATCACCCGATCCACATCCTCAGGCCCTATCTCCCTGGTCTCCCGGTTCTTGCCGGTCACCGCCACCACGCCCCGGGAATTGAGCCCCTCGATGTGGGCGCCGCCTATGCCGGTCCAGCAGGAATGGACCTCCCGGCCGCTCATCATCTCCGCGGCCTCTATGGCGGCGGCGACGGAACGCAGGGTCGCCTCTATGTTCACCACGACGCCCTTCCGCAAGCCCGTGGATGGACTGACGCCCACGCCGGTTATTTCGAGTATGCCGTTTTCATTGCGTTCGCCTATGACGGCGCACACCTTCGTCGTGCCGATGTCCAGACCGACGACCAAACCGTCGCTAGCCAGAGGAGGCCTCCTTCGCCCTGTACGACACCGTACCGGTACGGAAATCTATCTCGTCCGCCCCTATCCCCTTGGAGGACAGGACGTCAAGCACCAGCATCATATACCGAAGCACCTCTTCGTTCAACTCCGCACCGATTTTCACCCGGACGGGGTGCTGGGCAGGGAAGAGCATCAGATCGAAACCGTCGTAAGGGCGGCTCTGTATCCGGATCTCCGACAGGGCGTTGAGGAGGGCCGGGGAGCGCCGCTGTATGCCGTCCAGGTCCGCCAGGAGCTTGACCAGGGGTTCGGGCAGGCGGGTTCCCGGAACGACATTCTCGAACACCAGGCCGGACAGGACCGGCAGGGCAGGTCCGGCATCCGCCTGGGGAGAAGCGCCCACGGCGAACACCACACCGTGCCTATCCATGTATACGGGAACGGTCTTGCCATCCACCTTAGCCAGAGCAAGGGCTACGGCGGTGCGCCCCTCGAGTACGATGCGGATCCGGTCGGGAAAGCGCTTGACGACCTTAGCGCTCTCCACCTGGGGCAGCTTCTCCAACGCGCGCTCCGCGGCGGCGGCATTGATCGAGATGAAGCTGGACGCATCGTCTATGCCCGCCGCGGCCAGGACCGCCTCCGTACCCAGACCCGGCAGGCCCGCCACGTCCACGTCGGCCAGGGCCAGGCAAGGGGTGATGCCGAAGAACCAGACGAGCTCCGCCGCCAGAACGAACGCCAGGGCGACCACCACCCGCTGGAGCACCCGTTCCAGACGGGGACGCGCATCCTCCCGCCCCGCGGGCATCGCGTCGTCGAAATACAGATAACCGTCAGACATGGTGCGCCTCCGAGCGAATGGGTGTTCGGGATACGTTGACTATGAGCCCCGCGGCGAAGAGGGTCGTCGCCAGGGACGATCCTCCGGCGGAGAAGAAGGGCAAGGGTATGCCCGTGGCGGGCAGCGCCCCCACGACCACAGCCGTATTCAGCAGGGACTGGGTGACGATCACCGTCGTCAGGCCGCAGGCTAGAAGGCGCGGGAAGGTCCGCTCCGACTCCATGGCGGCCCTGTAGCTCCTGACGGCGAAGAGGGCGAGGACGACGAAGAAGAGGAGGACCGCCAGCAGCCCGCCCTCCTCCGCGTAGGCGGAGAACACGAAGTCCGAATGGATCTCGGGAACGCTGGCCACCTTGCGCGTCCCCTGTCCCAGTCCCTTGCCCCAGAAGCCGCCGGAAGCGATGGTCAGGATGGAGGAGCGGACCTGGTAGCCCGCACCCAGGGGGTCCCACTCGGGCTTCAGGAAGGTGATGAGCCGCCTGAGCCGGTGCTCCTTGGTTAGGACCATCAGGGCGGATATGGGGCTCACCAGCACGGCGGTCAAGAGGAAATACCGTATCTTGACGCCGGCGAGGAAAAAAATCACCAGCGCATTGGCCGCCACGAAGGCCGCGGTGGAAAAATTGTTCTGGAGGTAGATGAGCAGGAAGAACAGCAGCGTCATGAGCGCGGGAGGCAGTATGCCGGCCGAGGCATCGGAAAGCCTGTCCTGCTTCTTGTCGAAGATGTGCGCCAGGTAGAAGGGAAGCACCAGCTTGACCAGCTCAGAGGGCTGATAGGTGGTGGGGCCCAGGCGTATCCACCGGGCGGCGCCGTTCCGCATGACGCCGATGCCGGGAACGAAGGTCAAGAGGCACAGCAGTATGGTTCCCAGCACCAGGGGCTTAACGAAGCGCCGCAGGAACTCCAGGTCGATGCGGGCGGCCAGGAAGAAGAGGATGACGCCCAGGGCGCCGAAGGCGGCCTGCCGCTTAATGAAGTACAGTCCATCCTGGAAGAAGCGGTCCGCGAAGGAAAAGGAGGCGGAATAGAGGCTGACCATGCCGAGCCCGAGCAGCAGCAGCACCGATGCGGCCAGAAGGGGGTCGGACGAGACCTTGACCCCCGCGCGTTCCATATCGAAGCGGTAGGCGCTCATTGGATCTTCAGAGTGGAAAGGGCGATGATGGCGAAAAGCCCTCCCAGGATCCAGAAGCGGATAACCACCTTGGTCTCCGCCCAGCCCGAAAGCTCGAAGTGGTGGTGGAGCGGAGCCATCTTGAAAATCCGCTTCTTCCGCAGTTTATAAGAAGCCACCTGCAGCATGACGGACGCCGCCTCCAGAACGAAGACGCCGCCGACTATGAGTATCAGTATTTCCTTCTTGATGATCAGGGATACCGTGGCAATGACGCCCCCGAGAGAGAGGCTTCCCACATCCCCCATGAACACCTCTGCGGGATGCGAATTGAACCAGAGGAAGCCGACGGTCGCGCCCACCATGGCCAGGCAGAACACCGTGAGCTCTCCGGAGCCGACGATGTAGGGTATGCCCAGGTATGCCGAATAGTCGGCCCGGCCGGAGAGGTAGGTCAGGATGGAGAGGGTGATGAACACCAGTATGACCAGGCCCGTGGCCAGCCCGTCCAGTCCGTCGGTCAGGTTCACCGCGTTGGACTCTCCGACCAGGAGCAGCATGGCGAAGGGTATCCAGAGCGGGCCCAAATTTATCACGGGATTTTTGAAGAAGGGAAGGTAGAGTTCCGTCGTCCGCTGATCTCCGGAAAAATAGATCGTCAGGACCACCGCGGCGGCCACGGCGAACTGGCCCGCGAGCTTCGCCCAGGCGGGGAGGCCCGCGGAATTGCGCCTGCTCACCTTCAGGTAATCGTCGACGAACCCCACCGCCCCGAAGCCCACGAAGGCGGCCAGGGTCAGCCACACGTTGAAGTTGTCCAGATCCTGCCACAGCAGGGCGGCGGCCACCACCGCGAGGATTATCAGCACCCCGCCCATGGTGGGAGTACCGCCCTTCTTCAAGTGGCTCTGGGGGCCGTCGTCCCGGATGGACTGACCGACCTTGAGCTTCCTCAGGGCCTCGATGATGCGGGGGCCGAAGAGGAAGGCGATGAGCAGGGCCGTCAAGGCGGCGTAGGCGCCCCTGAAGGTCAGGTAGCGGAACACGTTGAGGGGGGTGAAGTACTTGACGAAGGGATATATCAGTTCGAGGAACACGGGCTACGCTCCTTTTCCCCGACGACGGAGAGGATGCCGGAAAGACGCTCCAGGGCGGTTCCCCTGGATCCCTTGAGGAGCACCAGGTCTCCCGGGGCTGCCTGGGCCGCCATGACGGCCGACAGTTCGTTCATGTCGTCGGTGCGGAAGACCGGCATCGCCGGGGCCTGCTCGCGCAGGACGGCGGCGGCGCCCTCAGTCTCGGCACCGAAGAGGAATACCGCGTTCGCCTTGGACGAGGCCAGCGCGGCTCCTATGCGGCGGTGCTCCTTGTCGGAGTCCGCGCCCAGCTCAAGCATGGACCCTAGGACGTACAGGCGCCTGCCGGTCCAGTCCACGGAATCGCAGAAGGCGATCGCAGCCTCGGTGGAATCGGGATTCGCGTTGTAGCAATCCCGCACCACCGTGAGGGCCCCTCGGATGATCTCTCCCCGGCCGAACAGGGGTGCGGCGGCCTCGAGTCCCGCACGGATGGAGGCGGGAGCGACGCCCGCTTCCTCCGCTATCGCCGCGGCCGCCAGAGCGTTCGCCACGTTGTGGGCCCCCGGAAGAGCCAGGCGCGCGGGAATTCCCGCCCAGATGAGCTCCGAGCCGTCGAGCCCCAGGCTGCGGCTTCCGCCGAAGGCCCGCAGGGTTCCGGGGCCGTAGGCCCTGACCCTGCCGCGCACCGACTCGGCCAGATACGACGCGTAGGCGTCCAGCTCGGGAATGAGGGCCGTTTCCGCCCCGGTGAAGCGGGAAAAAATCGCTTTTTTTTCTTCAGCTATGGCATCCGTGCTGCCGAGAATACCGATGTGGGCGGTCCCGATGTTCGTCACCAGGGCTACGTGAGGACGAAGAACGGCCGCCAATTCGCCCATCTCCCCCCGACGGTTCATGCCCATCTCAAAGACTCCTACCTCGTGCTCCGGACGGACGGAGAACGCCGACAGGGGAAGCCCCGTCTCGGAGTTGAGGTTCCCCTGGTTCATGACCACCCTCTTCTCCATGGAAATCATGGCGGCGGCCAATTCCTTGGTGGTGGTCTTTCCGGAGGACCCGGTGATGCCTATGCGCAGCAGGGACGGATAGCGGTCCAGGTAGGCTCCTGCGGCCGCCTGAAGGGCCGCCAGGGTGTTCCGAACCACCACGAGGCAGGCCCCCGCACGCTCGGCGGCGCTCCGCAGGGCCGCCCCTCCGGAGGCCATGGCCGCCTCGTCGACCAGGGCCGCGACGGCCCCCGACGCGAAGGCCGCGCCGACGTAGGCGTGGCCGTCCTGGGCAGTTCCCCGGAGAGCCACGAACAGGACTCCGGGGCAGGCGGCGCGGCTGTCGATGACGACCGAGCTGAAGCCGGCGGCGCCTTCAGCAGCGTTCAGCAGCGAGCCCCCCGTCGCGGCGGCGAGCTCGCGAACCGTCATCAGAAGGAACTCAGCCATCGCTGTTCCTCCCCCCGGCCAGCCGGATCTGCAGAATTTCCTCAGGCCGCTTCTTGCTCAGGCCCAGCTCTTCCCGGGCTATGCGCTCTATGCGCTCCGAAGAGGACAGAACCGCGATGCCTGCGATGAGCCGCTTATTGCTCTCCAGCCATTCCCGCTGCTGCGCCTCCAGGCGCCGCACCTCGGCGGCCAGGGCCGCGTACCTATTGGACTGCCAGGCATTGAGCGCCAGCAGCAGGGGGATGCTTATCGCGAAGGCATAAAGCCCTAGACGCCGTCTCATACCTGATCGTCCTCTTCAAGTAATTTTTCCACCACCCGCAGCTTCGCGCTCCGGGACGGGGGGTTCTCCCGCACTTCCGCCTCCGTGGGGCCCACCGGCTTCCTGGTGATGAGGTTGACCGTCCTCCGGCCCTCACACCTACATATCGGCGCTTCCGGAGGGCAGGTGCAGTCCTTGTTCTTCTCGCGGAAAAAATTCTTGACTATCCGGTCTTCCAGGGAGTGGAAGGTGATGACCCCCATGCGGCCGCCGCTCTCCAGGGAACGCAGGGCCGCCTCCAGGAGGTCCCGCAGGCGGGACAGCTCCCCGTTCACCGCGATGCGCAGGGCCTGGAAGGTACGGGTCGCCGGATGGATGGGCCCGTTCCGGTAGGCGGCGGGAACCGCGGACTCCACCAGGGCCGCCAGGGCGCCGGTGCCGGCTATCCTGGAGCGGGAGCGGGCTTCCACGATGGCCCGGGCGATGCGGCGGGAATAGCGCTCCTCGGCATTCTGATAGATCAGGTCCGCCAGCTCCTTCTCAGGCAGCGTGGCCACCAGGTCGGCCGCGCTCATACCCCGCTCGGGGTCTATGCGCATGTCCAGGGCCTCGTCCTTTCTGAAGCTGAAGCCCCGGCCGCTCTTCTCGTAGTGGAAGACGCTGATGCCCAGATCGATGAGTATGGTGTCGGGCCGCTTGATCTCGGCGGGCAAGTCCGCGAAGAAATCGTGGGACCAGCCGCAGTAGAAATGTATCCTGTCGCCGAACTCCGCCAGCCGCTCCTGAGCGACCTTCTGGATATCCCTGTCCGCGTCCACCCCGATGATGCGCAGATCGGGAAAGCGCGAGAGGAAGGCGCGGCTGTGTCCGCCCTCACCCAAGGTCGCGTCCACCATCAGCTCGCCGGGACGGCGGGGAGCCAGATAGGAGAGGGTCTCTTCCAGAAGCACCGGCCTATGGACCACTTCCATCATTCATCTCCCCTAAAGGAATACCGAACCCAGCTCTTCGGCCGCGGCTCGGAATTCCGCTTCGTTCTCCTCCCAGTACGCGCGGTACTGGTCCGCATCCCATATCTCGATGTACTTGTCGATGCCCAGGATTACGCAGTCCCGCGTAAGGGCGGCGAATTCCCGCAGGCTCTGGGGGACGGAAATGCGTCCTGCCTTATCTATCTCCACTTCCTGGGCGGGGGCTATGATCCGCCGCTGCACGAGCCGCGATCGGGCCTGGAAGGGAGACGTCGTTTCCATGAGTTTCCTGGAGAGGGTCTTCCACTGTTCCGGCGCAAATAGCCAGAGGCAGCGGTCGACCCCTTGGGTGAGGATAAGGATGTTGCCCGGCAGCTCGGATCTGAGCCGGGAGGGGAGGCTCACCCGCCCCTTGTCATCCAATGTATTTTTGAACTCACCGGTTAACAACTCCATTCCACTTTTTCCTATTTTTTCCCACTTTCTCCCACTACGCTACATTATTTACACATAAAATTCCCCCGTCAATAAGAGCCCGGTCAGAAAAAATTATAATTAGTACTTTTTTCTCAATAGGCCTATATGCCTGTGTAGTAAAGAGCCGGCATCGGCGCTTGATGCGGGGACGGAGCCTGAGTTATCCTCATGCCATGTTCATGACCGAGTACTTCATCGTTTTTCCCGAAGGGGACGTGCAAGAGATACCGGGAAGGCTCGCCCTCAACGAGATCGTCGACATGAACGGGAGGCCCCTTCCCCTACCCCTTCCGGACCCGCGTGTGATCGCCTACAGGGTCTGCCGCATCAGCACCAAGGACGAGCGGGGCGGCTCCGAAACCTACCACTACCTGGATCTCATGGGCATCGAAGAGCTGGAAGGCTATGCCCGGCGCCGGTAACGGGATAGGGACCGAACGGGAAAGCGCACTCCACGCCGCGCTCAAAGCCCGATACGCCGGACCGGGCGGCCGCACGGAGGTGGAAACCGGAGCCTTCGTCTGCGACGCCCTCACCGCCGGCGGTGAGTACGTGGAGGTCCAGACCGGCAGCCTCGGCCCCCTGAGGGACAAGGCCGCCTTTCTTGCCGGCAGCGCCCCCCTGCGCATAGTGCATCCCATAATCGCCCGGAGGTGCATAGAAACCTACGGGCCCGACGGTGAGCTTCTGCGGCGGAGAACGAGCCCCCGCAAGGGTTCGCCCTGGGACCTCTTCGCCGCGCTCATTCATGCCCCCCTGCTGCCCGCGACGCGGAATCTCACGGTAGAGCTGGCGGTGGTCGAAGTTCTCGAGAAAAGGATGCTGGACGGAAAAGGATCATGGCGCCGCAGGGGAGCCCGCATAATCGGCAAGGAACTCACCGCCTGCCGGGAAACCATCGTGCTCAAGGGGCCCGAAGACTACCGCCGCTTCATTCCCTACGCCGAAGGCGAAGCCTTCACCGTCAAGGACCTCGCCGAACGGGACGACGGCCCCGCCGAGGCTCTGGCCCGCAAGGCCCTCTATGTGCTGCACAAACTCGGCCTCGTCGATCGGGTAGGAAAGCGGGGAAACGCCTGGCTGTATATAAGGAAGAATTAAATCCTGGCCGGCAGGGCCACGCGGACCCTGGTGCCCGCTCCCGGCTCGGAATAAACCGATATGGTTCCCTCGTGGGCCTCCACGATGTTCTTGACGATGAGCATGCCGAGACCGGTTCCGCCCTTGCCGGAGGCTGAGAAGAAGGGCTCGAATATGCGGGCTGCGACGGCGCCGCTCATGCCCTCCCCCTCGTCCTCCACCGTGAACGCCACTTCCCCCTCCGAGGCTTCGCCGGCCAGGCGTATGGAGGAACCGCGGGAGCCGGCCTTGCGGGCGTTGTCGACGAGGTTGATCAGGACCCGGGAGAATCTTTCCTCGTCCAGGACTATGGGGCGGCGGATCCCGTCGGAGAGGACCAGGGCAATGCCTTCCCGCTCCAGCCTATCGGCGAAGGCTTCGGACACCCGTCTGAAGAGGGCTTCCGCCGAAGAGAGGCCGAAGGACAGGCGCACCTCGCCCCGGGAATAATCCAGGAAGTCCGAAGCCAAGCGCTCAAGCCGCTCAAGCTCACCCTTCATGCGCCGCACATCCTTGGCGGCCTCTTCCGGCTGCTCCGCGTGCAGGAGCGCAAGATCCGAGAGGGCCTTCAGCACCGCGATGGGATTCTTGATGTCGTGCAGTATGAGGGAGGAGAATTTTCCTATGGTGGACAGACGCTCGTTCCTCAGCAGCTCTTCCTGGACCGCCTTCAGCTCCTCGTTCGCCCGCTGCAGCTGAAGGTTGCGCCGCCTGAGGTCCTCAACGAAGGACTCGTTGGAGCTGCGGACCATCAGGGAAATGGACATCATCACGGACAGGGCTATGGAGTTGTTGCTGCGGATCAGGGCCTGAAAATCATCCCGGGAAATGTAGAGGGTCCTGGTCTCGGTCCTCGCGACCAGGGTCGCGCTGCGGGGCAGCTGGTCCACCAGGGCCATCTCGCCGAAGAAGTGCCCTGGTCCGTGGACGGCCAGAAGACTCGGCTCCTGTTCGCCGTAGGCTTTCCACACCTCCACCTGGCCCTGCAGTATGATGTAGAACCTATCCGCGGGGGAGCCCTCGGTAAAGATAACGTCGGCGGGGCCGAAGGAGTGCTCCCGGCAGCAGCCGGCGAGGGCCCCGATGCCGTCCTCATCGAGATCCTTGAGGAAAAAGACGTTCTTTAAGAAATTAGCGTATACGCTCTTATTGTTTCCGTCCATACCATCCATTCCTCGAGTCCAAAAAAACGGCCGCCTGTCGGCGGCCGTATCGGTCGAAAATTCAGCGCCTTACCAGGCATCCACCATATCGTCGGGATCGCGGTTGTCCTCGGCGAAGAGGTCCGTGACCGCCCGCAGATCGTCCATGTAGAAGTAATAGCTTCCGTAGGCCTCCATGGGATCGCACTCGACCCTGAAGCCGACGATCTTGATGCCCATGTGGTTGTTGTAGTGGTAGTTACGCTGCACTATGCCGCTCTTCCCGTCCGCGGACTGGGGAGGCACGGCGACGGTCAGCTTCTTCCAGCCCTGGAAATTGAGCTTGCCCATATAGAGCTCGTACTGGCGGCCGAAGAAGTCCTGGACGATGACCTTCAAGGCATGGTTGTAGTTGCGTCCCACCGCCCAGACGGAAATGGTCTTCGTGATGCCCTCGATGGGTATGGGCCGCACGGGAGAAAGGATGAAGCTGGTGTATCCGCGGCGCAGGAAGTCGACCCGGGTACCCAGCACGTACCGGTCCGGGATATCGAGGTCCTTTTCCTCCTCCACCGGAACCTTGCCCGCCGGGCCGCCCTCGAAGAGCCGGGTGGTGGTGTAGCCCTCGTCGGTGGACATGGAGGAAATCCAGAAACCTGCGTTCTCGAATTTTTCCACCGAGATTTCCTTAAGCTTCTGCTGAGCCGCTTCCACGCCGATTTTTTCCGGATCGGGGGTGCCCAATTCGGCATTCTGAGCATAGAGCAGGGATGCGGCACCCAGAAGAACGACGGCAACGGTTATGCGTTTCATGGCGGTCTCCTTAGTTGGCATTGGAACCGGCGCCCCAGAGTTCCTGCACGCGCGCGGGGTCGGCAAGCTCGTCGCCGTCGAAGAGGTTTTCAAACGTATCGGTCAGAACCTTTACCTGGTTGAAATAGACCTGGAAGTCGTCCACCCGCTCAACGGGCCGCGTCCAGATTCGGAACTTGACCAGCGTAAGGCCCTGACGCAGGGGAAGCGTGCGCTTGGACTGGGGAATGTTGGCGGGTATGTTGATCTTGAGGTTCTTCCACCCCTGGAAGCTGAGGTCCCCCATGTTGATGATGTGGACCACGCCTTTATAGTCCCTGACGTAGGCTTCGAGATAATAATTGAAGTTAGCACCCCAGACCCACATATCGAGCATGTGGACCCGCCCGGGAATAGGAATCTCGGCCGCAGGAGCATCCTCGCCGCCGTCTTCCTTGACGGGATAGACGTCTATCCAGTTGTATCCCTTCCTATCGAAGCGCCCCCAAACGCCGAGGCTCTTGATATCCTTTCCCTCGCGGTTGTAGCCGTGGATGGCGGCAGGCCAACTGGAAACGTAGGCGAGCTTCGGGAAGCTCTCCGAATCGCTCTTGGTCGCGAATTTGCTGGCGGATACCTTCCATGCGTATCCGGATTGTCCGTTGAAGCCCTCCAGTATCCTCGACTCGAGGTTGACGGCCTTCTCCTGCCCATGCAGGGAAAGAACCGCACTACAAGTCAAGAGAGCCAGGCAAACAGCTTTGAAACCGCCGTGTTTCATCCCATACTCCTTTTGCCGATCGTCGCGGAATCGTGGTCGATAAGATTATATTTCCTCGCTCCCGCTTTGTCAAACCTATGTAAAGATTTGCCCATTCTATTATCGGCCTATTTATCCGCCGCGGCGGCAAAAAACGACGGAAAAGCGAGATTCTTTCCGCGCCGCCAAGCCCTGGACCTGTGAGAGGCGGCCGCAGCCCCCTTTACGGCGGCTGCGGCGGCTCCTTCCAGAAGGCCGTAGACCGAATCGTCCATCATAAGAACGGTCTGCGGCGGGGCATAGCGGGGATCGACCCAGGAAAAGAGTATCAGCGGAAGGTCGGCAGGAAGGCTATCCGCATCCGCGGCGCCGGGAAGCAGCACGAGACAGGAGATATTCTCCCCCGGCGGGATCCGGGCGGATTCGGAGAGGAGGGGAGGAAGAGCCGCCCCTCCGTCGGCAAGGCCCCGGGCAAAGGAGGCGGCCGGGACTTCTCCCAGGGCAGGCCCCGCCAGGAGGGCCCGGCCGGATGCGGCGGAGCCGAGCGCCCTAGCGCCGCCGAGGCCGGCGGCGGCGCGGCCTGCGGCATACAGGTCGGCGGCCGGGTCGGCGAACACGAAAACAGGAAAAGATCCTTCGGGATTTCCGGCGGAAGGCCCTCCGACTACCGCGGACGGGACCTGGGGATAGGCGTCGGCATAAGAGAGCGCCTGCCGGCGATAGCGGTGGGGAAACAGCACTGCGCGGGGAGCGCCGGACACCGCCGCCACCGCCTGGACGACGGCTTCCGGAGCCGCGTCGGGGACCAGCAGGGCGGGCCTTACGGCGCGGAACAGGGAAAGGGATGCGGAAAGGCGCCGGAACGAGGCGCGGCGCGCCCCGTAGAGGGTCTCGAAGGGCGCGTCGGTTACCACCACTACGGGCGCCCGAAGGAAGAATGCCGAAAAGAGGGCCAGGAGCAGTACCGCCGCCGGGACGGCGATCCGCCTTGAGGGAAATCGGCGCATAGCCATGGATCGACCATAGCCGTCCCGCGGAGGCGCGTCAATACGCCCTTTCCGGCTCGCCTTGACCAAGGTTCTTACGTAGCATAAAATCGAGCAAATTCCATCGATCCAAGGAGCGTTTCCATGACCAGCTATAAGGAACTAGGCCTCGTCAACACCGTGGACCTCTTCAAGAAGGCGGTGAGCGGCGGGTATGCCATCCCGGCGTACAACTTCAACAATATGGAGCAGATGCAGGCCATCGTCCAGGCCTGCGTGGAGACCAAGTCTCCGGTCATCCTCCAGGTATCCTCCGGCGCCCGCAAGTACGCCAACCAGACCCTCCTGCGCCACATGGCCCAGGGCGCCGTGGAATACGCCCACGAGCTGGGCTACGACATCCCCATCGTCCTGCACCTGGACCACGGCGACAGCTTTGAGCTCTGCAAGGACTGCATCGAGACGGGCTTCTCCTCCGTCATGATCGACGGCTCCCACCTCTCCTACGAAGAGAACGTCGCCCTCACCAAGAAGGTCTGCGAATTCGCCCACTCCCGGAAGGACTACGTCTCCGTGGAGGGCGAGCTCGGAGTGCTGGCCGGCGTCGAGGACGACGTCTCCTCCGAGCACAGCCACTACACCCAGCCCGAAGAGGTGGAAGACTTCGTGAAGAAGACCGGGGTCGACTCCCTGGCCATCTCCATCGGCACCAGCCACGGCCGGACCAAGTTCAAGCCCGAGCAGTGCACGAAGGACTCCAACGGCATCCTGATACCGCCCCCCCTGCGCTTCGACATCCTTGAGGAGATCGAAAAGCGCATCCCCGGCTTCCCCATCGTCCTCCACGGCTCCTCCTCCGTTCCTCAGGAGTACGTCAAGGTCATCGAGCAGTTCGGCGGGGTCCTCAAGGATTCCGTGGGCATCCCCGAGGAGCAGCTGCGCAAGGCCGCCAAGAGCGCGGTGTGCAAGATCAACATCGATTCGGATGGTCGGCTCGCCATGACCGCTCTGATCCGCAAGGTATTCGCCGAGAAGAAGGACGAGTTCGATCCCCGCAAGTACCTGGGCCCCGCCCGGGACGAGCTCAAGAAGCTCTACATGCACAAGAACATAAACGTCCTGGGCTCCGCCGGAAAGGCGTAGACCGAATATTCCTTTTCAGCGCACGGATCTCGGCCCGACCGGCAGGTCGGGCTTTTTTTATCCCGGGAAACCGCTGCCGTCGCTCCGCAGCGCGGCCGGCATAGCCAGGGCGCTTTCGACGGCCATGGGCAGAAGGCAGGGGACGAGCAGAGCCGCGCCGAGAAGGGCGCGGTGGGAAAAAAAGGCCTGATAGGAAAGGCCGGCGGCGAAGGGAAGCAGAACGGCGGCGAGGAGGGCAAGAAT
>CAYUPG010000024.1:0-3837 GCA_964446515.1 uncultured Treponema sp. | reverse complement strand
CAGATAGGGCACGCCCAGGGCCACGGAACTCCAAAGGAGGGGCACGAGGACCAGATGCAGCGGCTCGGGCCGGGCGCTCCAGAACACGGCGTGCAGGACCGCCACGGGGGTCAGCCAAAACAGGGCGAATTCGCCGTACTCGATGGCCGGTTCGCCCGAACCCAGGGCGAAGGCGGATCGGAAGGCCAGGGGAAGCAGGGCGGGCAGGGCGACCGCATCCACCAAAGAATACAGGAAGAGGGACGGACCGAATCCTGCCGGACTCAGCAGGGGCCCCGCCAGATGCCGAAGCGTGGCCGCCGCGAGGCCAAGGAGGACGGCGGTCAACAGCCCCGCCGAAGATCGGGTCCTGAAGCCCAGGGCTCTCCTGAACAGGAGGACCAGGGGTATCCATAGCAGGCAAAAAACGATCATGGTCGAACCGTAGCATGACGGCCACTCCTTCCGCAAGGGGAAAGACGTCTCGGCACTGGACAGAGAAGGTCCATATTTGGTATAGTTTTCCGAAAGTCGCCGCGCTTGCCCCGTTGCGTCGGCGGCCGACGAGGAGGTCAGTTGGCGGACAAGGATTTGCGGATAAATGAACAGATTCGGGTGCGCGAAGTTCGCCTGATCAGCGACGACGGCGAGCAGCAGGGTATAGTTCCTACCCTGGAAGCGCTCCGGATGGCCAAGGAACAGGCTTTGGACCTTGTGGAGGTAGCCCCCCAGGCGGCTCCGCCGGTGTGCAAGATCCTGGACTACGGCAAGTTCAAATTCGAGAACGAAAAGAAAATTCGGGATTCCAAGAAGAAGCAGAAGCTGCTTAAGCTCAAGGAAATCCGGATGCAGCCCAAAATCGACGACCACGATTTGGACTTCAAATCGAAGCACGTTCGCGAATTCCTTGCCGAAGGCAACAAGGTGAAGGTAACGGTCCGTTTCCGCGGCCGTGAGCTCGCCCACACCGAACTCGGACTAGATGTCCTTAAGGACGTCTTAAAACGGATCGAAGGCGAATACGTCATGGACAAGCCCCCCTCGATGGAAGGGCGTTTCATGTCTATGGTATTGAGTCCCAAGACCAAGAAATAAGCAGAGGGATGGCGCCATGCCGAAAATGAAGACCAAGAAGAGCGCCGCGAAGCGCTATTCGTTCACCGGAACCGGCAAGGTCAAGTACAAGAAGCAGAACCTTCGCCACATCTTGACCAAGAAATCGACCAAGCGCAAGCGGAAGCTCCGCCATGCGGGCATGCTGTCCAGCGACAATGTGCCGGTCATCAAGAAGAAGCTGTTACCCTACGGTTAAGAAAGGAGCGCTTACGCCATGTCAAGAGCAGTAGACGGTACCCGGAGAAAGGACCATCGCAAGAAAATACTTAAGCAGGCGAAGGGCTATTGGGGCCGCCGCCATTCGAACTTCAAGGTTGCCAAGGACGCCGTAACCAAGGGCTTGTTCTACGCATACCGTGACCGGCGCGACCGGAAGGGCGATTTCCGCAGGCTGTGGATCATCCGCATCAACGCCGCCTGCCGGGAAGAGGGCCTTTCCTACTCCCTGCTGATCAACGGCCTCTCCAAGGCCGGCGTCGCCATCGACCGGAAGGCCCTCGCCTTCCTGGCTATCGAAGACAAAGCGGCCTTCAAGGCCGTCGTCGCCCAAGCCAAAGCGTCGCTGGGAGCCTAGCTGATGGTCACCCTCGAGCAAGTCAAACTCCTGGAGACGAAGGTCGCCAAGGCGATCGAGTACGTTAAGCGGCAGTCGGATGAGAATGCCCTGCTGCGGGAAAAGCTTGACGGCTACCGTGCCCGGATCGACGAGCTCGAGGTGCTTGTCCAGCGCTTCAAGGAAGACCAGGGACGCATCGAGGCGGGCATCGTGTCCGCCCTGAACAGGCTCAACCAGTTCGAAGACGCCATGGAGAGCGGCCTCTCCGCCGCCGCAGCGGCGGCCGATCAGGTCGACCGGGCCGCCCCTGCGGCCTCCGGCGATTTTTCCGACGACATGGCTCCGGAGGATGTCCCGGAGCAGCCCGCAGGCGAAGCCGCCGATGCGGCCGGCCGGGAAGCGGAAGCCGCGCCTTCGGATGGAGGACTCAGTCCTTCGGACGAGGAGATACTCGCGACCCTGGAGGCTGAAGAGGCTGCCGCGAAGGCGGCGCAGGCCGCCCAGGCGGCCCTTGATGCGGCCGAAGCGCCCGCACAGGCCGGAGCCGGCGCGGAGCTGGATATCTTCTAGGGGAAGGCTATGGCGAAGGGCGCCATCCGTATCGACATGCTCGGCGCGTCCTTCACCATCAGGTCCGACGAGGACCCCCTGTATCTGAACGCCCTTCTTTCCCGATATCAGACCGTCATCGACACTACCCGCTGTACCACCGGCGTTGAAGATCCGCTTAAATTGTCTATTCTCGCAGGGCTCATGCTGTGCGACGACTTGGAGCGCTCGCGCGGCAGAAAGGACTCGGTTCCCCAGGAGGGCGATGCCGCCGAAGCCGAACGCCTGACTCTAGACCTCATCGCCCGCATAGACGAAGCCCTCGGCGAAGAGAGCTGAATCCCGCACCACGCTTGCCCCTCGGGCCCTCTGCGGGATACTATGCGGCCATGGCATACCTTTTTCCACTCACCAACACCGTTCAGAACTACGATTGGGGCTCAGCCGAGGCTATATCCGAATTGACGGGACTGCCCAATCCCCAGGGAAAGCCCATGGCGGAACTCTGGATGGGTGCCCATCCCAAAGCGCCCTCCCGAGCCGCTCTGCCCCAGGGTTCCGTTCCCCTCGACGCCCTTATTGCAGCCGATGCGGAACGGCATCTCGGCCGGGCCGCCTATTTCGGCGCCCTCCCCTATCTCTTGAAACTCCTCGCGGCCGCGAAGCCCCTATCCATACAGGCCCATCCGAACCTGGAGCAGGCCCGGGAAGGCTGGGAGCGGGAAAACCGCGCAGGCCTTGCCCCCGATGCGCCCAACCGGAACTATCGGGACGCCAACCACAAACCGGAGATCCTCTGCGCCCTGACGGCCTTCCGCGCCATGTGCGGCTTCCGCGCTCCCCGGAATATCATCCCCCTCCTCGACGCCCTCGGAATGGCCGAGCTTGAGCCCTGCCGTAGGAGCCTGGATGCAGCCTCGGAGGAGGAGGCCCTCAAGGGCTTTCTCCTTGAGCTCTTCGCTATTCCCGCAGACGGCAGGATAGGGCTGACCGAGCGCATTGGTCGGCGGGCGCGCGAATTGGCGGACGAGAATAGTGCCCATCGCCGTGAATGGACCATGGCGGCCGACTTCGCGCGCCTGTATCCGGGAGACCCTTCGATAATCGCCCCGCTTTACCTCAACGTGCTGGACCTGAAGCCCGGAGAGGCGGTCTACCTTCCCGCAGGCATACTCCACGCCTATGTGGAGGGCTTCGGAGTGGAGCTAATGGCGAACTCCGACAACGTGCTCAGGGGCGGCCTGACGCCGAAACACGTAGACCTGGATGAGCTGGTCCGCGTCCTGCGCTTCGAAGCCCACAGTCCCTCCGTGCTGGGCGCCGATGCCCCGGCGACGGGGGCCTACGTATACGAAACCCCCGCCGCGGAGTTCGCCCTCGCAAGATTCGCGCGGCCCCGAGAGCCCCAGGTCCTCTCCCAGGGGATACCCCGAATCGTCGTCGTGACGGAGGGAACGGCTCTCGTCCGCGACGGGGCCGGAGGATCGCTCGCTCTGGAGAGGGGCCGAAGCGCCTTCATCTCCGCAGCGGCGCCGCGGCCTTCCTTGGAGGGAGATTTGTCCGCCTATGCTGCAGGGACAGGCAGGCTCCATCCATGACGATCGATGGGGACGCGGACTCCTGCCCCCGGCCGACCC
>CAYUPG010000023.1:16982-18263 GCA_964446515.1 uncultured Treponema sp. | reverse complement strand
CGGGCACCAAGGGCATCTGGCGGGCCATAGCCGACGCCCCGGGCTACACCGTGGTGGGCGGCGGAGACACCATAAGCGCCGCGACCAAGTTTACAGACCTCGAGAAATACTCTTATATATGTACCGGCGGCGGAGCGATGGTTCGCTTCCTTGCGGGGAAGCGGCTTCCCCTCATAGAGGCCATGGAGAAGGCCTTCGACCGCAACCTACAGCAACCCATAAGGACGGCCCCATGAAGATCGATCCCACCCTCAAGAACCTGGACGCCCTGTTCCCCGCGGACTTCACCGAGGACCAGAAGGCCCGGGCCAAGACCCTCTTCCTTAAAAACCTCTCCGTGGAGGCCCACCGCTTCTACGGCGGCAAGATGCAGACCGTGCCCAAGTGCGGCGTCTACGGCTTCAACTGGTTCAACGTCTGGTACACCCCCGGGGTATCCAAGATATCCACCACCATCCGGGACGACAACGACAGCTCCTTCGCCCTCTCCAACCGGGGCAACCTGGTGGCCGTGGTGTCCGATTCCACCCGGGTGCTCGGGGACGGGGACTGCACGCCTCCGGGAGGGCTCGGGGTCATGGAAGGGAAGGCCATGATCATGAAGTACCTGGGGGGCGTGGACGCCGTGGCCCTCTGCGTGGATTCCAAGGGAAAGAACGGCAAGAACGATCCGGACAAGATCATCGAGTTCGTGAAGATGGCCCAGCATTCCTTCGGGGCGGTCAACCTGGAGGACATCAGCCAGCCCAACTGCTTCAAGGTCCTGGACGAGCTCCGGGAGGCCTGCGACATCCCGGTCTGGCACGACGACGCCCAGGGAACCGCCTGCGTGACCCTGGCGGGGCTCATCAACGCCCTGAAGCTCGCGGGCAAGAAGCTCTCGGAGGTCAAGATCGTGCTCCTGGGGGCGGGGGCCTCCAACACCACCATAGCCCGGCTCATCCTGGAGGACGGGGGAGACCCGGCCAAGATGGTGCTCTTCGATTCCGCCGGCGGCCTGCACGCCGGGCGGGAAGACATTAAGGCCGACCCCCGGCACTACCGCAAGTGGGAGCTCTGTCGGAAAACCAACCCCGGCCGCATCGCGACCGAGGCGGAGGCCTTGAAGGGAGCGGACGTGCTCATCGCCCTCTCCACCCCCGGCCCCGACACGGTCAAGCGGGAGTGGGTGCGCTCCATGGCGGACAAGGCGATAGTCTTCGCCTGCGCGAACCCCGTGCCCGAAATCTGGCCCTACGCCGCCAAGGAGGAGGGAGCCTTCATCGTGGCCACCGGCCGGGG
>CAYUPG010000023.1:0-16972 GCA_964446515.1 uncultured Treponema sp. | reverse complement strand
CAGGTCAACAACTCCGTCTGCTTCCCCGGCATCCTCAAGGGGGCCCTTCTCGTGCGGGCCAAGAAGATCACCGACGGCATGGCCATACGCTGCGCCCACTCCATCGCGGACTTCTCGGAGAAGCGGGGCATAACGCCGGACAACATCATCGCCAATATGGAGGAGACCGAGGTCTTCGCCGTGGAGGCCGCCGACGTGGCGGTGCAGGCCGTCAAGGAAGGGGTCGCCCGGCTCGAGATGAGCTGGGATGAGGTCTACCGGCGGGCAAAGGCGGACATAGCCGCCGCCCGGGGCCTGGTGGAGGACATGAAGAAGCTGGGCCACATCCAGGAGCCCCCCGCGGAGCTGCTGGAAAAGGCCCTTGAGGCGGCCATAACCGCGGTGAAGTAAGCCGCGCCGCAGGCCCCGGTCCGGACGGCCGGGGCCTTTTCTTTGGGAGAACCAGATATGCGCATCGAGATTCCCTATCTGGACCGAAAGCTGCCCCTGGATATTCCCGAGTATTGTTCCGCGACCGTCGCGGAGCCCAACGACTACGAGATAGTCGGCACTCCGGGCGAAATTCTGGACGCCGCCCTGGGGCGGGCCCACGCCCCGGAGGACGGGGCCTGGAAGGACCTCGACGGCTTCCTCGCCGGGGGATCCTCGGTCCTGGTAATCGTGAACGACGCCACCCGGCCCACCCCCACGGCGGACATGCTGGAGCGGCTCCTGCCGGCCTTCGCCCGCGCGGGCATAGGCGACTCCGGGGTGACGATCATCGTGGCCACCGGCGCCCACCGGGGCCCCACGGAGGATGAATACCGGCAAATCCTGGGCCGGCTCTACGAGCGCCTGCGGCCGCGCTGCGTCCACCATGCGGCCCGCAGCGATGCCGATATGGTGAACTTAGGAAAGACGCGGAACGGCACCCCCATCATCCTCAACAAGCTGCTATTCCAGGTCGACCGCATCGTGGCCACCGGGAGCGTGGAGCCCCACTACTTCGCGGGCTTCACCGGGGGCCGCAAGGCCTTCCTGCCGGGCATCGCCGCCTTCGCCACCATAGAGGCGAACCACAAGCTCGCCCTTTCCCCGTCGGCCAAGAGCCTGGCCCTGGAAGGCAATCCCGTCCACGAGGACATGATGGACGCCCTCCCCCTGATCAAGGCGCCGATCTTTTCCCTCATGGCGGTCCTGGACAAGGACCAGCGCCTAGCCGCCGCCGCCGCGGGGGACCTCATGGCGTCCTTCTACGCCGCCGTGGAGGTCGCCCGGAAGATATTCTGCGTCCCGGTGCCCCGCAGGGCGGACGTGGTGGTCTCGGTGGCCAAGTTTCCCATGGACATAGACCTCTACCAGTCCCAGAAGGCCATAGACAACGGGGCGGCCGCCCTGGCGGACGGGGGAAGTCTCATCCTGGTGTCCTCCTGCCGGGACGGCATAGGGGACGAGGCTTACGCGGCTCTGCTGGCCCAGGCGGCGAGTCCCGCCGAGGCCATGGAGAAGATCGCCGCCGGCTACCGCCTGGGCTACCACAAGGCGGCCAAGATGGCGGAGGTTTCCGCCCGGGCGAAAGTGCGGGCGGTGACCGAGTTGAGCGCGGAGCGCCTGCGGAGCATGTTCATCGAAAGCGCCGCCTCCCCCCAGGAAGCCCTGGATAAGGCCCTGGAGGACGCCCGCGCCGCGGGCATAGCGCGGCCCGCCGTACTGGTGCTGCCGGACGGCTGCGTCACCGTGCCGGACTGCGGGGGTCTGTAACAGATCGGTGGAATGGGATACCATGGGGCCGTGGTCACGGCAGCCGCGTCCGGAAGGGAGCTTCGCATCCTTAGCAGGGATTCCGCCTTCGCGGAACTGGCCCTGCCCGTCCTGGGCCGCGGCGCCTACGATCGGCTGCGCCGCCTAGGCCACCACGACGGCTCCATCGCCGACCACTCCGTGGCGGTGGCCTACGCCTCCTACCGCCTGGCCCGCTTCCTGGGGCTCAGGGCCACCCTTCCCCAGCTGGTGCGGGGAGCCCTCCTGCACGACTACTTCCTCTACGATTGGCGGAAGGAGAAGCCCCGCTCCGGGGGCCTCCACGGCTTCGACCATCCCCGGGAAGCCCTGGAGAACGCCGAGGCCGCCTTCGGGCCGCTAAGCGAGCGGGAGCGGGACTGCATACTCCGCCACATGTGGCCCCTGACCCCCGTCCCGCCCCGCTACCCGGAAAGCCTCGTGGTCTGCCTGGCGGACAAGGCCGTGGCCCTGCGGGAAGCCCTGCGCTCCCTCCGGGAGCGCCGCGGCCTCGGTGTGCTGTAAGAGTCGGCCGGCCGGCGCCTAGGCCCCGCCGGCTTCGGCGATCTTCTTGAGCTGCATGGCCGCCACCTTGGGGTTGGCGATGACCGAGGGACCCGCCACGCAGCCGCCCATGCAGGCCATGACCTCGAGCAGATTTCCCGTGTTCTTGCCCTCCGACCAGGCCCTGAGGGTCTTCATGCCCTCCTTCGTCAGTCCGTCGATCACCTCGGGGCGGAAGTCCGTCCCCTCGGGGAGGTAGGACTTGACCGCGCCTGCGACGCCGCCGGACCAGGCGAAGCTGCGGCCCCCAGCCTTCGCCGGATGGTAGATGGTCCGCTCCTCCATCTCCGCCACGTCTATGCCCATGGCCACGAAGAGGGCGCCGATCTCCTCGGCGGAGAGGACGTAGTCCACCAGGGGGTCGTCGATGCCCTCCTTGCGCTTGGCCAGGCAGGGGCCTATGAACACCCGCAGGTGGTCCGGCTTCTCCTCCGCCGAGAGGGCGGCGGTGTAGTGCATGGGGGTCCGGGTGTCGGAAACCCGGGGGGCCAGGGCGGGAAGGTGCTTGCGCACGGTCTCCACGTAGGCGGGGCAGCAGCTGGTGGTCATGAAGGACTTGCCCTCCGCCATGCGCTCCACGAACTCGTGGGCCTCCTTCTCGGCGGTGATGTCAGCCCCCCGGGCCACCTCGTACACCGCGTCGAAGCCCGCCGCCTCCAGGGCGCCGATCAGCTTCCCCACGGGAGCCCGGAACTGGCCCGCCACCGCGGGGGCGAAGAGGGCCGAGATCTTCTTCCCCGCCTTCTTCGCCACGAGCACGTCGATGATCTGGGACTTGTCCATCATGGCGCCGAAGGGGCACTCCCGCATGCAGTTGCCGCAGTAGACGCACTTGCCGTAGTCGATGCGCTCCTTGCCGTCCGAGTCCTTGGATATGGCCCCCACCGCGCATGCTTCCTCGCAGGGAACGGGTATCTTGATGATGGCGTGGTAGGGACAGACCTGCATGCAGATGCCGCAGTTCACGCACTTGTCCTTGTCGATCAGGGCGTGCCCGTCCACCATGGTCACCGCCTTCTTGGGGCAGTTCATCATGCAGGGCCGGGCCAGGCAGCCCTGGCAGGCGTTGGTCACCAGGAACTGGGACTTCACGCAGGCGTTGCAGGCCTCGTCCAGGACCGTGAGGATGGGCGCCTCGATCCTTTCCCGCGCCAGCGCCTTGCGGGCGTAGACCGCCAGGGGCGTGCCGTCGTCCACGTAGTCCTCCACCGAGAAGCCCAGGCGCGCCAGCAGGCGGCTCTTCATGATCTCCCGGTCGTGGTGCACGCAGCAGCGCACCGCCTCGTAGTCCTCGGCGGAGGTCATCTCGTAGGGGATGCGGTCTATCCCCTCCTCCAGGCGGTCCTCCAGCATCAGCTTGATCATCGAGATGAGCAGCTCCCGTTTGACCAGGGCCGCGTTGTTGTTGTAGTGCATCATCGCTCTCCTAATTTCTCCGCTATCAGGCGCAGGACTTCGGGTATGGTGGCCTGGGGGACGGGAACGCCGTCCACCAGGGCGAAGGGCGCCTTGCCCTGCTTCTTGTCCTTGCAGTAGCCCAGGCAGGGGGCTCCCTCGATCTCCACGTTTCCCTTCCATTTTGCGGGGATGTGGTCGTCCAGGAGCAGCAGCTCCGAGCCCCCCATGACGTAGCAGGCGGTGCCGGAACAGACGACGATCTTGACGATGGTATCGGGCATGGCGGTCTCCTCTAAATGAACCGTACGGTGGTTTCCTTGAGGTACTTCTCCTCAAGGAGGGCCGCTATACGCTTCACGATATTGCGGCGGATTTCCAGCTCCACCGGCATGGTGGGGTCCTGGTGGGCCTCGTTTATCTTGGTGCCCACGACGAATTCTATCTGATCGGAGTCCAAAAACAACTCCACGATCCGGGACGCGGGATTGGGCTTGCCCCGCTCCGACAGGTCGCAGCGCTCAAGTAGCTCCGCGGCCTTTCCCAACGTGATGATCCCCTCGGTCACCAGGTCCGCCCCCTCCATGACGGAGGCCGGCGGCATGGAGGGATCCAAGTCCTTGAGGGAGACCCGCACCGCCGTCTTGAGCTCCCGGGCCAGTATGGTCGCGGTGGTCCCGCCGCAGACGACCTTTTTGCCGGGGAAGGACCGAAAGATGTCCGCCATCTCCCGATCCCGCTCCGCCTCCACCGAGGGACCGGTCATCACCAGCAGCTTGCGGGGCATGCGGAAGTACACGACCCCGCAGGTGATGTCGTCCTTGGCGGCGTAGGCGTCGTTGGACTGGGCTTCCTTCACCAAGCGCCGGGCGAGCTCCCGGGCGGAGATGTCCGGATGCTCCGCCACCAGGCGCAGGGCATAGCTCTGGGCTGCGGGATTGCCCCAGCCCAGGGGCCGCGCCGCGGTGCCCATGCCCGACTGGGTCACCCCGTCGGAGAAGAAGACCAGCCGGTCCCCGGGGCGGGCGGAGAATTCCGAATAGTGCATCACCGCGTCCTTGAGCCGGGAGGGCACGGCGAGGGCGGCGCCGCCCCGACCCATGGAGCTCGACGACACCCTGCGCCCCCGCTGGACCAGGATGTCGTTCTTCAACGGCTCCACCTGGACCTGCTCCCGGATCAGGATGTAGGGCGGATTGTCGTACTCTATGATCTTCACCTGGTCCAGGGTGTCTATGTCCACGATGGTGAAGGTGGCGTAGCTGATCCGCCGCTCCCGGCACACCGGCAGGGTCTTCATGATGATGGACGCCGCCCGGCGCAGGGGAATGTCCTCGGAGATGAATTTGACCGCCATGGTGGCCGTCAGGGTCGCCAGGACCCCCGCCTTGATGCCCGAGCCCAGGCCGTCGGAGAGCACCGTGATTATGCGCCCGTCCTCGGTCTTCCGGGAGAGGAAGACGTCGCCCTCGGCCCCCTGGCCCTGCTTCTTGAGCTGGTAGTACCCTACCTCCACGAAGGTGGCTCCGTTCACGGCCGGCCTTCCTCGTTCGAGTCCTCGAAGGATTCGATTATGGAGCTGAGGGTCGCCTCGGTCTCCGCGGCGTTCTCTCCCAGGAGGAAGGCTATCTTCTGGACCACCGCCAGGTTCTTGGTGATGACCTTCCGGGCCTGGGCCACCACCCGGTCCTTGCGGACCCAGGGGGCGGTGACGTCCTGGAACACCCCGCCGGCGTACTCCCCCCGCTCGATGCCGAAGACCGTGGCGTGCAGGATGCGCCTGCCCAGGCGCAGGTCCCGGTCCACCGCCGCCGCCCCGTTCAGCACGTCCCGGAAGTAGCGGTGGAAGGGCACGAGCTTCTCGAGCTCCGCCCCCTCGAGGCCCGGCTTGGCCTCCCAGAGCTGCTCCGCCTCCTCCCCGGCTATCCTGGCGAAGTTGGCGTTGCACTCCACGATGCGCAGGTCCTTGTCCACGATGACCACCGCGCTGGGAATCGACTTGATGAGGCCGTTGGCCTTCTTCTGGGCGAGCTTGCGCATGTAGGACACGCACATGCCCAGCTCCGCCTTTCCCGCCAGCATGGCCCGGGCGAAATCCCGGCAGGTGTCGTAGCCGCAGCCCCCGCAGTTGAGCTCGTCCTCCCGGCTGTACTTGCCCGTGCGGCGCAGGGCAGCCGCCACGTCCTCCGTGGAAGGCTCGTTCTCGGAGACGGGGCGCAGCATCCAGCGGTTCGCCAGGTCGGGCCCTGAAAGCTCCACCCTATCCCGGGCCGCCTGGGCATAGGAGAGGACCGAAAGGCGCTTGGCCACCGTGCCGTCCCGGCTCCTGCCCCGGGGCCCGTTCACGCAGCCCCCGGGGCAGGCCAAGAGCTCCAGGAACACCGGCGCGTCCAGCTCGGCATCCTCCAAGTCCGCCAGGGCCCGGTCTATCTCGGCGATGCCGGAAAAGCTCATGAAGCGGGCGTTTTCCGGAAGGGGGTACTTCTTGATGGCGGCGATCATGCCGCCGTCCACGGGATACAGGGACCCCTTTCCGGCCTTTTCCGGCACGAAACGGTCATCCTCCCTCGCCGCCGCCGCCGCGGGACGTATTCCCTCCTCGTCGAACCAGCGCCTGAGATCCTTGAAATCTATGGCCACGTCCACCAGGTCCCGGCGCAGATCCGATTCCCGCTTCTTGGAGATGCAGGGCCCGATGAAGAGTATGCCCGTGTCCTCGCCGTAGAGGGCCTTGAGCTCCGCGGCGTGGGCCTGGAGGGGCGAATAGAGGTCGGTCACGTCCTCGGCGAAGCGGGGCCGGTACTTCTTGATGTACTCCACCACCGTAGGGCAGGCGGAGGAGATGCGCACGCGCCCCTTCCTCTCCTTCAAGGACGAAAGGCCGGAAGGAGTTGTCGTCTCCGAAGGGGACGACAACTCCTCGGCGACCCGCCGGGCCACAAGGTCGGCCCCCCGGGCGGTCTCCGAAACGGCCCAGATGCCCAGGCGCCGCAGGGACGCGATGAGCCGCTCTGGGGGGAGCGAGGGGAATTCGGATACGAAGGAGGGCGCCAAGGAGACGACGACCTTCTCCCTGGATTCCAGCAGGCGCTTTGCCCGGGGCAGGTCGCCCCGGACCTTCTTTGCCCCCACCGGGCACACCTGGACGCAGTGGCCGCAGAGGACGCAGAGCTCGGGCACTATGGCGGCCCTGCCCCCCTCGACCTTGATGGCCTTGACGGTGCACTCCCGCAGGCACTTGTAGCAGTCCTGGCACTCGGCCTTTTCCGTGTAGATGGGGTTCAAGAGATCCATGGACGCCTCAGGCCTTGACGCCCAGGAGCAGGTCCTGGAGCACCGTGGGGGTCACGAGCCTGTGGACTTCGCCGTCTATCACCACGATGGGGCCGTCCTTGCACAGCCCCTCGCAGAGGGTGCCCGCCACCTCCGCGTCCTGCAGCTCCGCCCGTATCCGGCCGTCCGCCACCAGGCGCTGGACCAGCTCGGCGTTGAGTCCGTTTCCCCGGGAAAAGCAGGAGCTTCCCATGCAGATCTGTATCCGGTGTTTCGGGCCTTTCATGGTGGAGCCTCCATCGCGCTCGTTAGCTTGTGGTTATTGTATAAATTTATATCGATAATGTCAAGACGATATAACCCTCTACGTATAGTAGGCCTTGACGGATCGGCCGGTGATGCGCAGAAAAACCTTGGCGAAATAGGACGGGTTCCCGTAGCCCACCGCCGCGGCCAGTTCGTCCAGGGGAGGCCTGCGGCGCTCTAAGATGCGGAGGGCCGCCTTTACGCGGTATTCGGTCAGATAGCTTATGTAGTTCTTACCGAGGCTCTTGCTGAAAAGATGGCTCAGGTGGCAGGGGCTCACGCCGATGGAGGACGCGACCATGTCCAGGGAGATGTTGTCCATGTAGTGCGCATCTATGTAGGCGAGGGCTCGGTCAACCGAAGGGTCGGAGCAGCGGCGGATTGCGGCCCCGGCCCTCTCCGCATAACGCCCAAGGGCATTCCGAACCCATGCGGCCAAATCCTCAAAGGCGGCGGCGGCGGAAAGACCGGATACGGAGACGCGGAGGTCCGAGAGCGCGGCGTGGGGCTCGCCGCAGGACGCATAGAAGCCGGAAGAATCCCGGTACAGCGAAAGAACCAGAGCCAGCACATCATCCTTAAGGGATTCCAGGGGACGGCCGGCCTTGAAGGCCCGCTCAAGGGCTCCGGAGCATCGGGACAGGGCCGACCGGAGATCGCCCCGGTCAAGGAATTCCCGCAGCGTCGGCTCCTCGAGGGTCAGTGCATCTCCCCAAAACACGGAGCTTCCCGCCTCCGCGGCGCTAACCGGAGCATCAGCCCGGGTGGACTCCAGGGCGGCAAGGGCCTCAAGGTACGAGGACCGGAGCTCCGCAAGCAGCGCCGCCGGTCGTCCTATCCCCGCGTACAGGGCGCTCCCCGTCTGCTGCAGAGCCTCCTTCGAGGCAAGGCGGCAGAGGTCCATCATGTCCCGCAGGGCGTCGGAGGTCGGAGAAGGCACAAAGACCGGCACCTTGCCGTTCACCATAGGTCCCACCAGGGGATGCACGAAGTCGGGCAGGACGCGCCGCACCACCGTGCGCAGGTGGACCGGAGCGCCGAGGGATGCAGGGTCGGTCTCCGCACGGTAGAACGCGATGATGCGCCCCCCCTGGGCATCCAGCCCCAGGATGTCCAGGTAGTTCCGCAGGGAAACCTCGTCCCCTTCGCCGAGGAGCACGGCGGTAAGGAAATCCTGCTCGACCAGGGGGCGGGCTTCCTCCAGGGCTTTGCCGATCGCCTCCTGCCGCTCGCGCGCCGCCTGCTCGGATCGCAGCTCGTCGAGGAAGCGGGCTACCAGGGCCTTGAGATCCTCCCTCTTGGCCGGCTTGAGCACGTAGGCGTCCGCAGCCACCTCTATGGCCTCGCGGGCATATTGGAAATGCGAATAGGCCGTGTGTATGACGCTGCGGGTGCGCAGGCCCCGGGAGCGGAGTAGGCGCAGGGTTTCCAGGCCGTTGAGCCCCGGCATCTCCACGTCGGTAACTATGATGTCGGGGCGATAGGCCTCCGCCTTGTTGAGCAGGTCGATGCCGTTCTCGGCGCTCAGCACCCGCAGCTGGGGAAAGGAGGCGCGCAGGAAGAAGGCGAGGGCCTCCAGCTCTATGGGCTCGTCGTCCGCGATGAGCAGGGTGTAGCCGCTCATTGGGCTGCCCGCCCGGCGGGAAAGGAGAACTCCACCGCTGTGCCTTCGCCTTTGGCGCTCCGTATGGCGAACGACAGACCGTCTCCGAAAAAGAGGCGCAGCCTGGAATAGACGTTCCTGAGCGCTACGCCGCCGGAATACATGGGGGATGCGGGATCGCCCGGAAGATCCGCCGGGATACCGGACTCCGCTAGACCGGATTCGACTTCCCGCAGACGCTCTTCGCTCATCCCGATCCCGTTGTCCTCCACCCGCACGGCGACACGGCCCCCGTCGTCCTCCACCGAAATCCTGATCAGGCCGTCCCTGATGTAGGTCTTGACCCCATGGTTCACCGCATTCTCGACCAGGGGCTGAACCACTAGGCACGGGAGCATCGCATCGGCGGACTGGGTGCGCTCCAGAACCTCGAAGCGTATGCGTCCCCCGAAACGGAGATCCTGCACGTGGATATAGTCCCGCAGGTGGCGCAGCTCGTCGGCAAGGCGCACGCTGTGGTCCATATTCTCCAAGCTGTACCTGAAGAGGGCGGACAGGGATTCCAAGAGGCCCGCGGTGCGGGACGCGTTTTCCATGTAGGCCAGCTGGCAGGTCATGTTGAGGGTATTGAAGAGGAAATGGGGATGTATCCGCGACTGCAGGGACCTCAGCTCCGCGTCCTTCACCAGTGCGGCCATGCGCTGGCCCTTCATTTCCTCCTCGTGGAGCCGCCGGGCCAGGAGAGCCGCTTCCCGCAGCTCCCGCATCTGGCCCTCTATAACCGACACCATCTCGTTGAAGGCCTGCGCCAGGATGCGGAATTCGTATCCCGCCCGTCCGTCGAGCTCGACCCGCCTATAGCTTCCCTCGGATACGCCTTGGGCGGCGGAGATCACCGTCGAGATGGGCTTGAGAACCAGGGAGCGGACGCTCCGCAGAAAGAGCGCCGAGGCGGCGGCGGCTATGAAGAGCAGGGAAAAGCCGATGAGGGTGTACCTGCCGCGGATTCGGGCTATGGCGCTGCGGAAATTCTGCCTGTCCTCCTCCAGCACGCCGAAAAGCCGCTCGGCCTGCCGCCCGATGAGCCGATAGGTCGCCAGGACCTCGCCGTAGCGGCGGTTCATCACGGCTAGGTCGCCGTCCTGCTTGGCGGCGACCGCCGCGTTCGCCTGCTCGAGGAAAGTCTGAACCATATAGCGGAAATCCACCGCGATCCGCCCGTTCTCGTCGCTGCGCGGGTACTCGGCGAAGCGGGCAGCCATATCGGCCAGTTCAGGATAGGCCTTGTTGTAGCGGTCCAGCTGCAGCGGATCGCCTCCCTGCAGGTAGGTTTCCAGCTTCTCCCTGGTTTCCTCAAGGCGAAGGAAGATGCGGTAGGCTATGCCCTGCACCATGGACAGCTGCTCCTCCAAGCCGGCTATGCGCGCGGCGGTCGCGACGTAGGAGATGTTCGCCGCGCCCAGGGCGAGCACGAGGAACAGGATGTGCAAGGACAGCAGGGTCCGTATGGACGAGGGGGCCGCGCTTTTCATTGGCATCCGACTATATACCCCAAGGGGGCGCTTTGAAAACCGCAGACCCCGACGGCCGGCTGAAAACGCATAATTTTCCCATGGGCGCAAAAAAAGGCCGCCCCGGGGAACAAAATATTTCCTCCCTTCCGCAACCTTTTTCCCCTGTCCCGGGATACCCTGGAATGGAGCCGACCGCGCGGCGGCTCAGCAACCGTACCAATAGATCGAGGAGGAACATGATGAAACGAATGCTGCTTTGCGCAGCCGCCATATGCGCAGTTGGAGCCGCGGCCTTCGCCGCGGGGGGAACGGAGTCAAAGGGTGGGGACGCTAAGAAGAATCAGCTCCGCATAGCCTTCGTATCGCCCTTCATCGGCCATCCCTACTGGGTGACCGTCTCGGACGGAGTCAAGAAGGCATCGGCGGAAATCGGGGCGAACACCACCGAGACCGGTCCCATCGGCGAAGTGAACATCGATGTTCAGATCCAGGCCATAGAGACGGCCATCGCGTCCAAGGTGGACGGCATCCTCACCATGGCCCTGAATCCCACGGCCTTCACGCCGGTGATCAACAAGGCGGCGGACGCGGGTATCCCCGTGGTGCTCATCGACACGGATGCGCCCAACAGCAAGCGCCACGTGTATCTGGGAACCTCCAACAGGGACGCGGGCTTCGCGGCCGGCCAGGCCATGGTCAAGGCGACCGGCGGCAAGGCGACCATAGGCATCGTCACCGGGGCCATAGACGCGGACAACCTGAACCTAAGGATAGACGGCTTCAAGGACGCGATCAAAGGCCAGGCCGGCATGAAGATCGTCGACCTCCAGGCCGGCAACTCGGACCTGCTCCTGGCGACTGAAAAAGCCCAAGCCATGCTGCAGGCCCATCCGGACATCACCGCCATGTACGGCACCAGCGCCGAGACGGCCATAGCCATCGGCAAGATCGTCCAAGAGAAAGGGCTGGCCGGCAAGGTGACCATCATCGGATTCGACGATCTGGACCAGACCTTGGACCTCATCCGCAAGGGCGTCGTCTACGGCACGGCGGTGCAGAAGAACTACATGATGGGCTACCAGGGGATAAAGACGATCGCGGACATCAAGGCCGGCGCCATGCCGTCCAAGGGCATCATCGATACCGGAGTCACCATCGTCACGAAAGAGAACGTAGACACCTACAAGAACAACTAAGTCCAACATGCGGGGAACGCCGGCCTCCGCTTGAGCGCCGGCGTCTTCCCGCCCTTTTTTCGGAGGATTTCACGTGGCAACATCATCCGCGGCGCTCAAGCGGGCGCGGCTTTTCGTCGGCGAATTCAAGGAAGGGGGCATCATACTCTCCTTCGTGCTCATATGTGCGGTAACGGCGGCCATCAATCCCGTCTTCATCAGCGTCGACAACATCATCGACGTGCTCAGGTCCATTTCCTTCACCCTCGTGGCCTCCGTGGGCATGACCTTCGTCCTCATCAGCGCGGGCCTGGACCTTTCCGTCGGTTCCGTCCTGGGCCTTTCCGGCATGGTGGCAGGCATGGCCCTGGTGAAGGGCATCGGCATAGTCCCGTCCATACTGCTGGGTCTCCTGGCGGGAGGGGCGACGGGCGCGGCGAACGGGCTCATGATAGTTAAGTTCAAGATTCCGCCCCTCATCGTCACCCTGGGCACCATGAACATCGCCCGGGGCATCGTGTTCGTCATCTCCAAGGGACGGCCCTTCTACCCCTTTCCCGCCGCCTTCAACGCCATCGGACAGGGAACCCTCTTCGGCGTTCCCTATGCGATATACCTGGCCTTCGCCTCGGCGCTCCTGGCCCACTGGATGCTCAAGAACACCGTTTTCGGCCGCTCGGTCTTCGCCCTGGGGGGCAACGAGGAGGCGGCGCGGGTGTCCGGCATCCACACGGACCGCATCAAGATCGCCATCTACACCATCGCGGCCCTTATGGCCTCGGCTGCGGGCATACTCATGGCCGCGCGTCTCTCCTCCGCCCAGGCCAACGCGGGAACGGGGTGGGAGCTGACGGTCATCGCGTCGGTCATCATCGGAGGCACCAGCATGTACGGGGGTTCGGGCTCCATACTGGGCACCGTGGTGGGCACCGCGATAATGACGGTCCTCACCAACGCCATGGTGCTCATGCGCGTCGACCCCTACTGGCAGCGCATCGCCGTGGGCGCCATCATCATACTCGCCGTCGGTCTGGATACCTATCGGCGGTCCCGGATCAGGGGCAAGTGATGGCCGCGCCGATCCTAGAGATGCGGGGCATCACGAAGGAATTTCCCGGCGTGCTGGCCCTCTCGGAGGTTTCCCTGCGGGCCGAGCGGGGCCAAACCCTGGCGGTGGTCGGCCAAAACGGCGCAGGCAAATCCACCCTGATGAAGATACTCTCCGGAGCCTATCCCCACCACTCCTACCGGGGAGCGATACTCTTAGAGGGAAAGGAAAAGACCTTCGAGAGTCCCGCCGATTCGGAGCGGGAGGGCATCGCCATGATCTACCAGGAGATAAGCGTCCAGCTGGACCTCTCCATCGGCGAAAACCTCTTCCTGGGCGCCTGGCCGCGCAGGGCCGCCGGCGCGGTGGACTGGCGGCGCCTGCACCGGGAAGCGGAGGAGCGGCTGTTCCGGGTGGGGCTGCGGATAGACCCCCGGCGGAGCGCCCGGACCCTGAGCGCCTCGGAACAGCAGCTGCTGAACATCGCCAAGGCCCTCGCCCGAAATCCGAAGATCCTAGTGCTGGACGAGCCGACATCGGCCCTGACGGAGACGGAGGCCGCGCGCCTGTTCGAGATCCTGCGGGGCCTCAAATCGGAGGGCATCGCGAACATCCTCATATCCCACAAATTGGACGAAGTGTTCGCGAATTCCGACCGACTTGTGGTGATGCGGGACGGAAGAACCATCGCCGAGCACGGGGCGGCGGAATTCGACCCCGGCAGGATCATAGCGGAGATGGTCGGCCGGGAGATGCGGGACCTCTACCCCCGGGAGCAGCGGAACCTCGGGGACCCCATCCTGAGCGTCTCGGGCCTCACGGTCCCCCACCCGTACAACCCGGGCAAGAACATCGTCTCGGACGTCGGCTTCAGCGTGCGCAGGTCGGAAATCCTGGGCATAGCGGGGCTGGTCGGGTCGGGCCGAAGCGAGCTGGTCAACGCCCTCTTCGGAAAGATCGGAAGGACCGCAGGCTCGGTGACCCTGGAAGGCCGGGAGCTCGACATACGCTCGCCCAGGGATGCGGTTCAGGCGGGCCTTGCCCTGGTCACTGAGGACCGCAAGGCCGACGGCTTCGTGTCCGTGATGTCCATCAAGGAAAACAGCACCCTGGCCAACCTCAGGGCCGTTTCCCGCTTGGGGCGTATCGACGGAGCGGAGGAACGGAAGCTCGCCGGCGCGTATTTCGAGAGCCTCAAGATAAAGGCGCCGGGCCTGGACGCCCGGCTGGAGACCCTCTCGGGGGGCAACCAGCAAAAGGTCGTCCTTGCCAAGTGGCTCATTTCCGAGCCGAAGGTGCTCATCCTCGACGAACCCACCCGGGGCATAGACGTGGGCGCCAAGTACGAGATCTACAAGATCATGAACGAGCTTGCGGGAAGAGGAATCGGCATCATCATGATATCCTCGGAATTGCCCGAGCTGCTCTCCATGTCCGACCGCGTCCTGGTGCTCGGGGGCGGAAGAATACGGGGGGAGTTCGACGCCGATTCCTGCACCGTCGACAACATACTGCACCTGGCGACCGGCGGAGGCATAGAACAGCTTGACGCCGCGGCCTGCGACGATAGGAGTACGCCATGACCAAGGATCCATCCACCATCCAGACCGCCGCGGGCCTGTCCACCACCCGGGGACTGTCCCTGCGGGAGCCGCCTTCCGCAGAGGAGCGGCGCGTGCTCGCCGATCTTGCCCGGAAGGTCGCGGAGCTCGCGGCAAGGCCCGAGGAGCTGGACAAGCGCCGGCTATGGACGGACCACAACATGCTGCGGCCCACCCGGCCGCTCATCTTCTGCGACCCGGAAAACGGCTGGAACGAGATCATACCCCAAAGGGAGCTCCGCTGCGAAAAACCCCTCCTCAGGGTCTGGGAAATGGCCCTGAGGAAAGAAATCTTCTGGGGAGAGGAGATGGGAGACGATAGGGTCGTCGAACCCTTCTTCAATGTTCCCTACTCCTATCAGGATACGGGCTGGGGTCTGGAGGCGGTGAAGCACCAGGGCGAAGGCGACGGATCCTACACCTGGGACCCGCCCCTGGGAGACTACGATGCGGATCTGCCCAAGCTCAAATTCCCGGAGCTGCTCGTGGACGAGGGGGAGACCGGGCGCAGCCTCGATCTGGCTCGGGACCTCTTCGGCGACTTCCTGGAGGTCCGTCTTAGGGGAGTCTGGTGGTGGACCCTAGGGCTCACCTGGGAATTCATCACCCTCCGGGGCCTCGAGAACTTCATGCTCGACATGTACGACAACCCCGACGGCCTGCACCGCGCCATGGGCTTCCTCCGCGACGGGACTCTGCGGAAGCTCGATTACCTTGAAAGCCGGGGGCTCTTGGCGCTGAACACCGGCGGAAGCTACGTCGGCTCCGGGGGCTTCGGCTTCACGGAAGAGCTTCCGGCTCCGGGCTTCGACCCCCGCAGGGTGCGGACCGCGGACATGTGGGGCTTCGCGGAAAGCCAGGAGACGGTAGGAGTCTCCGCCGCCATGTTCGAGGAATTCGTCCTGCCCTACCAGCTGCCCATACTGGAGCGCTTCGGCCTCAACTGCTACGGCTGCTGCGAACCCATAGATCCGCGCTGGGAAGCGGTATCCCGCATACCTCGGCTCAGGCGCGTGTCCTGCTCCCCCTGGGCGGACTACCGAAAGATGGCCGACTACCTGGGTGGCCGCTACGTATTCTCCATGAAGCCGAGCCCCACGCCCCTGGCGCAGCCCGAGCTGGACGAGAATGAAGTCCGCGCTTCCCTTCGGCGCGACTTGTCCGCGACCAGGGACTGCAGGGTGGAGGTGATCATGAAGGACAACCACACCCTGGGGGGCAATCCGCGGAATGCGTCGCGCTGGTGCGCCATAGCCAGACAGGAGGCGGAAAGGCTTTAGGACCTTACGGGCCGGATGGGATCGGCAGGGGAAACCCCGTAAAATTCCCCGAAAAGACGCCCATGGTCTCCTTGCCGGAGTCGGGACCGTGGCAGTCCGACCCGTAGGTCAGGAAGAAGCCGCGATCGGCGGCCTCCTTGCGGATGATCCGATTGATCGCGGAGGTATCCTGGTTGCGGTACCAGTAGAGCTCCACACCGGCGCACCCGATCGACCGAAAATAGTCCAAGGCCGCCTTCAGGCGCTTCCGCTCCCTGCGCAGCGTATCCGCGCTGTCGTCGAACTCGTGACCAAGATGCGGCACCACCGCGAAGCCGCCGTCGGAACGGACCAGGCGCACGATCTCTTCGCAGGTCGGCTTGTCGTAGGCGGAGGACGCAAGGAGCTTGGAATCCAGGTAGGCCTTCTTGAAGGCCTTGTATCCCAAATCCTGGGGTATGGCCCCCGAATCCCTGAAGTAGCGGTAGAGATCCACCTTGTTGAAGGAAAAAGCCTCCGGCGGCAGCCCGCTCCGACCTGAGCGCTTCCGCTCCAGGAGCCCTTCGAAGGAGAGGCCGGGATCGACGAAGTGGCGGCGGGCGCGCTCCACCACGTCCCGGACGTAGGCAAGCCTGGCCCGGCAAATATCCGCCATGACGGCCGCGGTCCTCCCGTAGGAGCCCGCGGGAAAATAGGCGAGCAGCTCGCTCCGGTATCCGAGCTCCGAGGCGACGCAGTCGATCTCGATACCCGGAAGGGCGTACAGGCCGGCCATGGCCGCAGCGGCGAGGAACTCGGCGGTGCCCCCGAAGGTGTCGTGGTCCGTCAGCGCCGCCCCCGCCAGGCCTGCGGCGGAGGCGCGGGACACCGCATCGGCGGGCCAATCGGTGCCGTCGGAAAGTCGGGAATGGAGGTGCAGGTTGGCCTTCATCGCCTTTAGGATATCCGGCCTTGAACGTATTGTCAAAAAAGATCCACGACTCCACCCTGCCTGCCGCCGCTCCGCCTGCAGGGCCGGAACCTCTTGACAGCGGCCGGCCCGATCGGATAAGGTTAGGAGCCTTTCTGGAGCGGTGTCCGAGCGGTTTAAGGAGGCGGTCTTGAAAACCGTTGAACCCGCGAGGGTTCCGGGGGTTCGAATCCCCCCTGCTCCGTGCGGTACCGAAAAGCCGGCTGTTTTTTCCGAGGTCATACCGGTGGGGATTCGAAAGGAAACCCGCGCCGACCGAAGGGAGGAAAAGTGTGATCCTGCCAGCAGGATCACAAGGCATGGACGCCGCCGGAAGCGGGTGGAGACGGGTCGCAGGAGCGGACACGAAGTCCGCGACGAAGACCGAATCCCCCCTGCTCCGTGCCGGAAAGAATCTGGAGCTGTGCGAGAGTGGCCGAATCGGGCTCCATGCTAAGGAGTTGTGCCCCAAAAGGGTTCCGGGGGTTCGAATCCCCCCTGCTCCGAGAGATGGCGACTGAATGTTG
>CAYUPG010000022.1:16475-18311 GCA_964446515.1 uncultured Treponema sp. | reverse complement strand
TCAAGAGCTTCCTGCTGGAACGGGGCTACGACGCCCTGGCCCAGGCCGTCCAGACGAAAATCGACGGCGGGATAGGAGTTCCGGTAGAGGGCGATGGTCTCCTCCACCAGGGCCCGCAGCTCCGTCCGGGACAAGGCGGGCTCGTTCATGCGGGAAAAGGTGCGGAACTCCGAGAGGAGGCTGGATAGTCCGTCCACCTCCTGGATGATGGCCAGCATGGACGGCTCCAGGATGTCCCGCACCCCCTCGGGATCGGTCCGGAAGCGGCGCAGCACCCGCTCCGCGGACAGCTTGATCGGGGTCAGGGGGTTCTTTACCTCGTGTGCGAGCCGCTGGGCCATGTCCTGCCACAGGGTGATCTTCTCCGCCCGCATGGCCGCCGCCCGGGAACGCTCCAGATCCTGAACCATGGCGTTGAAGGAGGATACCAGGGCGCCGAGCTCGTCTCCCCGGCGGGAGAGGATGCGGATGGAGAAGTCCCCTTCCGCCACTTTGCGGGTCGCCTCGGCCAGATCGACGATGGGCTGGGTGATCATGCCGCTCAGGGCTACCGCTATGATCATGGTCATCAGCAGAGTGGGCAGCGAGAAGGCGCCGTAGAAGATGAAAAGCAGAGGGCCGAGCCTCCCCTCCAGAGCTTCGATCGCCCTGAGGCGCGCCAGGGACTCCTCGACGCGGTCGAGCCTGCCGGATAGGTCGCCTCCCAGATCGAAGGTGATGATGCGCACCCTTCCGGGACCCATGACCGCGGCGTAGCGTATGGTTTCTGCGGAGGGCGCCGAGCTGCGGGGCAGGAAGCCCGGCGCGGTCGCCGCGGGTTCGTCGCTGCGGAAGGCTCCGTCCCCCGCGAAGCCGGCCTCCTCCCACCCGCCCTTCCCCGTCTGCCGGAATTCCTGCACCGCCAGGACGGCCTCGTCCAAGGCCCGCAGCTCGGCGGCGTCGCGCAGGGCCGCGGCGGCGAATTCCGGCGATCTGCCCATCCAGGCCAGGGTAGCCAAGCGGTACTTGTAGGAGTCCAGGGCGAAGCTCTGGGTTTCCTCCAGGGCCCGGAGGGTCTGCGGGCCTTGCCAGGCCCGCACGAGCTCCAGGATGAAGCGCGTGTTGACTATGGTCGCGGGCGCCGAGGCCAGGGCGGCGCTGAGGGTGAAGTAGATGAGCATGCGGGCCTTGAACCTGCTGCCCGGCCTGCCGGAGAGGACCTCCGCCGAGAGGCGGAATAGGGATATCCCGAGGAACACGGTAAGGACCGCAGGAATGACCAGGAACACCGCCAAGAGGAGGGGCATGGCGGTGATGTTCCCCCGGATCGCCCGGGTGAACAGCTGGGCTGAAAAAAGGACGGCGAGCAGGCCGAGGAGGATGTAGATGAACGCCAGACCCGGCAATCCAATGGTGGAGGACTTGTACCGGGTTCGAACGTCTTTCATGGCCGGCGAACCTCCGCCTCCCCAGCTATTCCTCTTCGAATTTTGAGTTGAACAGCCGCACCAGGGCTTCCAGGGCGTCCTGTTCGTCCTCCCCCTCCACGATGAGCCTGAGGCTGGTGTCGTAGCCCGCGCCGAGGGTGATGATGCCCATGATGGACTTTCCGTTGATCCGGTCTCCATCCTTCTCTATGAAGATCTTGGACTTAAATTTACCCGCGGTCTGCACCAGCAACGCGGCCGGCCGCGCATGGATGCCGGCCCGGTTCTTAATGGTAACCACCTGTTCTTGCATGGGCTGATCCTTGTCTTTAGATTATGTCGTCCTGGCCGAAATATACGGACCTGGCCGCGTCGCTTTCAATCCATTTCAGAATATTCTGGTTGAATTCCTTGGCCGAGTAATAACCCA
>CAYUPG010000022.1:0-16465 GCA_964446515.1 uncultured Treponema sp. | reverse complement strand
CTTCTTGAGCCGCTCGTTCATGGCCGCGGTCTCGATGATGATGGGGATGTTCCGTCCCGGCTTGACGGGAATCTCCAGCTTGGGCACTTTGACGCCCAGCAGGTCCATGGTCTGCTCCTGGGTCCCCAGGCGGTCGTACATCTTCTCGGAATCCCACTCCTCCAGCTCCACCACCAGCTGCACCTGCTTCTTGTCCCTGATCGCCCCGACACCGAAGAGGTGGGTGATGTTGATGATGCCCAGGCCGCGGATCTCCATGTGGTGGCCGATGATCTTGTTGGCCCCGGCCCCCATGAGTATGTTGCCGTTTACGCAGCGTATATCCACCACGTCGTCCGCCACGAGGCGATGGCCCCGTTCGATGAGCTCCAGGGCGGCTTCGCTCTTGCCGACCCCCGAATCCCCCAGTATGAGGATGCCCACCCCGAACACCTCCACCAGGACGCCGTGGATGTTCTTCTGGGGCGCGAAGAGGTTGGACAGGATGCGGAGCACCCTGGAGGAAAAATCCGCGGAGGGCAGGTCGGACTGAAGGATGGGACACTGGGCCGCTTCGGCGATCTCGAAGAAGGAACGGTCCGGCGTAAGGTTGTGGGTGAAGATGCAGCAGGGGATGGGGTAGCCGAACATCCGCTCTATAGTATCGGTCTTGCCTTCCTCGTTGAGTTTGCGGAGGTAGGCAACTTCGCCCCGGCCGAAGATCTGGATGCGCTGATAGGCGAAGGAATCGTAGAAGCCCGAGAGGGCGAGGCCGGGCCGGTTCAGGTCCGGTATGCCTATCTCCCGGGACAAGCCCTTGCGGCCGCCTATGCAGCGGAGGTTCAGGGAGTTCTGTTCCTTCAGATCTATGTCTATAAGGTCAAGCACGGTAAAGCGCTTCACGGCCATGGGGGTATAATAATGTAAAGATTCTCATCGCGCAACGTGGGAGTGGGACTTGTCGGCTAAGAAAAAGAGTTGACACCCATCGGGGTTTAGGATAGTCTCTCTGTGAAATATTTCACAGAGAGGTGCGCCTATGGCCCAGATACCGGAACCTTCGGTAGAGAGACTGCTCCAGCTGACCAGGGTCTTGGACTCCCTGGATGTCCCGACCATCACCTCCGCGGAGATCGAATCCCGGACCGGGTGGTCGAGCCACACCATACGCAAGGACATCTCCTTTCTGCCCGGGGCGCCGGCAGGCTCCTCAGGCTACGACGCCGCGGCCTTGAAGGCATCCATCAAGGCGTCTCTGGGGCTGGGGACCGTCCGCAAGTTCTGCGTCGTGGGTCTGGGCCGTCTCGGCTCCGCCTACCTCAACTTTCCCGCCTTCGCCGACGAGGGCTTCGAGCTGAGCGCCGGCTTCGATTCCAGCGTCAACCGGGTGGAGATCCTAAAATCTCCGGTGCCCCTGTATCCGGCCTACAAGATAGGAGAAGTGGTCGGCCGTTTCGGCATAGAGCTGGCCCTGCTCTGCGTTCCCGGCGCCGCCGCCCAGCCCTGCGCGGATAAGCTGGTAGCCTCAGGCATCCGGGGCATCGTCAACTTCGCCCCCGTGGTGCTGGACGTGCCCGCGGAGGTTTCTGTCCGCAACGTGTATGTGGTGGACGAGCTGCGGGCCCTGGCCGCGAAGATCGCCTGTTCCCAAGGGGAATGCCGCTAGGCGGCGACCCGTAGAAATACCCGTCTGCAAAGGAGTCGACTATGAAGCGCGTGTATAATTTTTCCGCCGGACCGTCCATGCTTCCCCTGGAAGTGCTGGAACGGGCCGCCGCCGAGATGTGCGATGCCGGGGGTACCGGGCAGTCCGTGATGGAGATGAGCCATCGGTCCAAGGACTACAAGCCCATCATCGAGAACGCCGAGGCCCTCTTGCGGGAGCTCATGGGCATACCGGCGAACTACCGGGTCCTCTTCCTCCAGGGCGGAGCGTCCCTGCAGTTCTCCATGATACCCCTCAACCTGGCCGCGGGGGCGGGCCTTGGGGACCGGCGGCCCGCGACCTACGTGGATACGGGGGTCTGGGCCTCCAAGGCCGCCGAGGAGGCGGCCAAGTACGCCGAGGTGCGGGTGGCCGCGAGTTCCAAGGACAAGGCCTATTCCTACATCCCCGCGGCCCCCGCGCCGGGACCTTCCGACGCCTACTACCACATCACCCTGAACAACACCATCGTGGGCACCAAGTGGGCCTCCCTGCCCGATACCGGCGCGGTCCCCCTGGTGGCCGACATCTCCAGCTGCATACTTTCCGAGCCCCTGGACGTGTCCCGCTTCGGCCTCCTGTACGCCGGCGCTCAGAAGAATCTGGGGCCCGCGGGCGTCACGGTGGTGATCGTACGGGACGACCTGATCGGCAAGGCCCCCGCCTGGGTTCCGACGATGCTCCGCTACGACATACACGCCAAGGAGGGGTCCATGTACAACACGCCCCCCTGCTACGGCATCTATATCATAGGACTGGTCCTGGAATGGATGAAGGCGCATGGGGGCGCGGAGGCCATGGGGCGGCGCAACCGGGAGAAGGCGGCGCTGATCTACGACTACTTGGATAAGTCCGCCCTATTCAAATCGCCGGTGGACGGCGCGGCCCGCAGCCTCATGAACATCCCCTTCGTGAACGGAGATGCGGATCTGGAGGCCCGCTTCGTCAAGGAAGCCGCCGCCGCGGGCCTGGTGAACCTGGCGGGCCACCGGCTGGTGGGGGGAATGCGGGCCAGCGTCTACAACGCCATGCCCCGGGAGGGCGTTGTAGCCCTGCTGGATTTCATGAAGCGCTTCGAAGCCGCAAACGGGAGGTAGTCCATGTTCCGCATCCGCACGATGAACAAGATTTCACCCGAGGGATTGGAACTCTTTCCCCGGGACAAGTACGAGGTCGCCAGCGACCTTCCCAACCCCGACGCCCTCCTGGTCCGGAGCGCCGACCTCCACGACCTGGAGCTGCCCGAGAGCGTCAAGGCCATAGGGCGCGCCGGGGCGGGGGTGAACAACATCCCCATCCCCAGGTGCTCCGAGCGGGGCATCGTCGTCTTCAACACCCCCGGGGGCAACGCCAACGCGGTCAAGGAATTGGCCATCGCATCCCTGCTCCTGTCCTCCCGCCGCATCGTGGACGGCATCAATTGGTGCGCTGGTATTGCGGACAAGGCGGACGAGGTCCCCGAGCTGGTGGAGAAGGGCAAGTCCAAGTTCGAAGGCCCCGAGATCAAGGGAAAGACTTTGGGCGTCATAGGCTTGGGGGCCATCGGCGTCATGGTGGCCAACGACGCCGTCGCCCTGGGCATGGAGGTCATCGGCTACGATCCCTTCATCTCCGTGGACGCCGCCTGGAGCCTGTCCCGTTCGGTGCGCCGGGCGGATACCCTGGAGGGCCTGCTGATCAAGGCGGACTATATCACCCTGCACGCCCCCCTGACCGACGCAACCAAGGGCATCCTGGATGCGGAGAAGTTCCGCATCATGAAGAAGGGCTCCCGGGTCGTGAACCTCGCCCGGGGGGGGCTGGTGAACGAGGCGGACATGATCACCGCCCTTAAAGACGGCAGGGTGGGGGCCTACGTCACCGATTTTCCCACCGCGGAGCTGCTCGCCTGCGAGCGGGCCATCTGCGTACCCCATCTGGGGGCCTCCACTCCCGAGGCGGAGGACAACTGCGCCGCCATGGCGGTCCGCCAGCTCATGGACTACCTTGAGTCGGGGAACATCAAGAACTCGGTCAACTTCCCCCACTGCAAGCTGGAGCAGCGCGCCCCCCATCGGCTGCTGGTGGCGAACCGCAACATCCCCAACATGGTGGGGCAGATAACCACCATCCTGGCGGCGGCGAACATCAACATCACCGACCTGATCAACCACCACCGGGATCAGTTCGCCTACAACATCATCGATACGGAGCAGGAAATCCCCATTGAAATCCTCGGCCGCATCGGGGCCGTGGACGGCATCATCCGGGTTCGTACGATAGCTAAGTCCTGATATTAAAAGCAATAATCCTGCCTCTGGAAGCAAGTTTTTCCAGGGGTAGGCATTTTTTTACATTATGACTACAATGCACGCCGCTACACTGCTTTTCATTAAACGGCAGTAAAACGTAGATAACCCCTATGGAGTTCATGGTACGCGATGCATCTAGTCAAACCAATCACGGCAACACGGGCGCTCGTTGCAGCGCTGGCTTCCTTCTTTTTCCTTGCTTCCTGCGGCATATTCGGTTCCTCCGGCGCAGCGGCCGAGGAGGGCGCGGAGGAGTCCGAGTGGGTAGCCCTGCACCCGAAGGAATATAGGGACGCAGTACTCAAGTCCCGGCAGCGCAACGACGCCATACTGGCCCTCTATCGGGACGAGCTTTCCCGGGAAGAGGTGGTGGCCTTCTTCGAGGCCATCCTTCACTCCCGCCCCCTGGCGGAGCACATCCTGGCCTACGCATCGGAGTTCGATGTTTCCCCCAGCCTGGCCCTGGCCCTGAGCTGGGAGGAGAGCCGCTTCAATCCCCGGGCGGTCAACCGCAACATTTCCAGCATAGACCGGGGCCTCTTCCAGCTCAATTCCAAGTCCTTTCCCAAGCTGACGGAAACCGAATTCTTCAATCCGGAGCTGAATACCCGGTACGGCATCGCCCACCTCCGCTGGTGCCTGGACCTGGCGGGATCCGAAGTCGCCGCATTGGCCATGTACAACGCCGGCACCACCCGGGTCCGCCAGGACGGCACTCCCAAGAAGACCTTGGACTACGTTTCACGCATCCAGGATTTCAGGGACGGGGTGAACGAGCTGTTCCGCGATCAGCTGGAGCATCGCTGGATCATCGCCGACGGTAGGGTGACCCCCGTGGCTCCACAGAAGGGCACCGAGCCCCGGCTGGCGGCGGTCCGCTTTCCTATTCTGAACGTCCTCCGCTGAGGGAGACCGTAATCCGCACCTCCCCGGCCTCGCCGTCCCCGTAGATCAGTATCCTTCCGGATTCGGCCCGGCGCTCGACTCGGAGCTCCGGTTCGCAGCGGACTTCCGGAACGCCGCCGAAGCAGGCTTCCGGGGCGTAGAGGACCGTGGGTTCAGCGACGGCGGAATCGGCGAGGTAGCGGTAGGTGAAGATGCGCCGCTTCCTGTCCCACCGGAACGCGACGGGCGTGCCCGCCGTGGCCATGGGGTAGGGCCGCCTCCAGCCGCCCTCGCCGCGGAATTTCCCGCCGCTGTAGATGGACAGGTCCTCGTCGTTCCAATTATCCCCCCGGTCGTTGGTGTTGTCCGAGCTGTAGTTCCAGATGGTGGAATGCAGCAGGAGTGAGTCCACCGCGTCGTAATAGAGGGAGAGCGCCTCCTCGTGCAGGCGGTAGTCGCCGGTGCGGAAGGCCCGGCGGCCGTTCATGTCGAAGGGCAGGCCGAATTCACCGAGCAGGGAGGGAATGCCGCCCATGCGGTCCCGGGACCACGCCGCGTCCTCCGCCAGCTGGTCGCGGAAGCTTTCGGCGACCTTCCTTCGGCCGAAGACCGGCTTGCGGGTGTCGGCCCGCACGGAGAGCCAGGGCCGGAAGGTCTTGGAGAAGAGGGTCGCGCCGTCGTACCAGTGGAAGGCGTTCACCACCCCCTCGCCGTCCTCGGCGCTCCAGGTCGGATGGTCCCCGTCGGGTATCCCTTCCACGAAGATGAGGGCCTTGCCGTTCGCCTCCCGCATCCGCTCCGTAAAGCGGCGCATGAAGGGTTTCAGGAAGTCGTCCACGAAGCGGACGGGCCTATCCCCGTGCCGGGAAAAGTGGTCCGGCCGCAGGAGGCGCGGTTCCCCGTCCCCGTCGGTCCAGACGCCCGCGGCCTTCCAGGGGCACTGGAAGCCTTCGGAGAAGAGGCTGAGTCCGTCGGGATTCAGGAGCTTCGTGCCCGTGGTGCGCACGCCCGACAGCCCCGTATGGTAGACCGGCACCCGCACGGGGTGCCCCGATGCGGCGGCCATGGACTGGAAGCCCGAAGGCAGGGGACCCGTGGCGACGATGTTGTTCTCCAGGCCCTTCAAGTCCCGGTAGCCGATGTAGCCGCAGTGGGGCTCGTTCATGGTTCCCCAGCCGACGATCGCCTTGCAGTCCTTGAGCCTGCGGTAGCAGTGGCGCATGGCCGCCAGGTAGCGCTCCTGCAGCCAGTCCTGGGCGCTTTCCCCCTCGATGCGGGTTTCCGGGGCGTAGGCGTTCCCCGCGAAGAACAGGGTAAAGAGGGTGGCCGCCGCGTAGCGGTTGTAGTTGGTGGGCCAGGACATGCGCGGCAGGGGATCCCCGTGCCCCTGGTGGGTGAGGGCGGCCCCTACGGCGTCCATCCTGTCCAGGCGCATGCCGAGCTTCTCCAGCGTCCAGGCCGGCGCCCCGTCCCCTCCCGTCCAGCGGCTCCATACGTCCTGATGGGGATCCATGAACACCGAGATGCCCGCCTCTTCCGCCTTCTTGAGGATTTTTCTTGTGTAGGCCAGGAAAGATTCGTCGTAGATGCCGGGCCCGGCGTGCTCCAGGGCCTCCCAGGTTATGACGTAGCGCAGGAAGGTGAAGCCCCGACTCGCCAGGCCCTCGAAATGCTCCTGAGCCTCCTCCTCCGGAAAGGGGCGCCCGACGAAGCTCACGGACGCGCCGTCCCCGAGGGAATCGGAGCGCCAGGTGGCCCCGTCCGGAACGGCGGGCACCTTGGAGCTGCCTCCCAGGTTGCATCCCCGCAGGATCAGAGCCCTGCCGTGATCGTCCCTAATCCAAACGCCGTCAACCCTCACCTCAGCCTCCTTGAAAAAAGACCCCAATATAACGCATAGTATATACTCTCCAGGAGGAGGTAGTAATCGTGAAATGTGTGATATCGGCCATTGTCAGCGCAATCGTTTTCGCGTCCTGCACCGGCGCCCCTGCGGCGGCTCCCGCACCTGCGGTCGATGCTCCCGCCACGGCGGCGGAAGCGTCTGCCGCCCAGCCTGCTCCTGAGAAACGGATCGTCACCGTCAGGATTCCCATGGAAACCAGGGCAACGGTCAAATTCGCCGACGGGTCCCTGGACGAATATACCCTTTCCGACTACGACGGCCAAGGCCGCCTCGTCCTGCAGCGCCGCTTCTCCGCCTCCGGAGTGCCCGCGGAGCGCATCGAGTATGCCTATGCGGAGGGTCTGCTCGCCTCCAAAACTTCCAAGGACGGGGAGGGCCGGCAGCTCTCCCTCCGCCGCTACTCCTACAATTCCGCGGGCCTCGTCGTCGCGGAGAGCCTCTTCGACGGGGCCGGCAAGCCCGTCTCCTCCTTCGAATTCGGCTACGACGCCTCGGGCAACCGGACCTTCTGGATAGTGAAGGACGGCCGGGACGTCAAGATCGCCGAAACGCGCTATTCCTACGCGGGCGGTCGCCTGGTCGGCGCCGAGCTGCTGGACGGCTCCGGCCGCAAGACCGGTTCCGGCACCTACGAGTACGGCAGCGAGGGTTCGATAAAAAGTCAGCGCTTCTTCAACGCGGGCGGATCTCTGCTCCGGATTGAGACCAATTACTGGGAGAACGGCCGCCTGGCGCGGGAAGAGCGCTCGACCGCGGGCGGACAGGTCCAGCAGCGCGTGTCCTATGAATACGGCGCCGATAACGAAATCCTCCGTAAAACCGTGGAAGATATTCTTGGCAAGTCCAAGCAGAGCATAGAGTACGAATACGCGTTCCGGGAGGAGCAGCGTACCATCCAAGACTAGGAGTCCAAGTGATGAAACGCGCATTGTTCGCAGCATCCCTTCTGTTGGCCGCCGCCGCGGCCTTCGGATCGGAGGAACTGGATATCTATACCTACCTCTACCGCGATGCTTCAACCGCCGCGGAGCGTTTGGGGGTTCTCAGGAGCGTCTCGGAGGCGAAGCTCGGTGGCGCCGGGCAGCTCTACGCCGAGGCGCTCTCGCAGCTGCTTCTTGAGCAGCCCACCCTCAGGACCACGGCGGAGCGGGAAGCGGCGGACGCGTCGGCCAGGCTGCTTTCCGGCCTTCTCGGGGACGCCAAGTACGCCGCCGCAGCGGGGGACCTCTGGCGGGTGATTGAGATTTTCAACAACCCCCTGGTCAAGGCGGACGCCCTCATCGCCCTGGGACGCATACGGGCCGTAGACTACCTGCCCCAGGTGGTCCGCACCCTCTCGGACTTGAACCTGACTCCCACCTCCGACCCGGAAGCGGGGGAACGGATAGCCTACGGGGCCATCCTCGCCCTGGAGAAGTACCGGGAGCCTTCGGGCTATCTGCCCGTATTCTTCGCCGCCACAGGCTGGTACAACCGGCGCATCAAGGACCAGGCATCATCCGCCCTTCCGTACATCATCGATGATCCGTCGGAACCCCTTTCCACCGTCATCCGTTCCAGCACCTACTCCTATGAGGCCAAGCACCTTGCCCTCCAGACCGCCGAGAGCTCCAAGGCCTCCAACGCCGCCAAGGCGGGAGTCGCGGTGCTCGCCCTTGGGGAAGGCTGGCGCGCGGCCACCAGGGACGTCAGGCAGCAGATGGTCCTGTCCAATTCCCGTAAACTGGCCATAGACATGGTCCGCCGCTACCGCAGCCCCGATCCTGCCGTCATCCCCCTCCTGGAGCGCTCCTACAAGGAGGGCATCGACATGGAGGAGAAGCTCGGTTCCGTGGCGGCCCTGGCGTCCATAGCTTCCGACGACGCGGCCCGGGCCCTCTCATCCTTCCTCCTGGTGCTCAACGCCAAGCGCAAGGCCGGAAACATCACCCAGGAGGACGAGCGCATGGTCCGGGCGGTGATTCCCGCCATCGGCGCCGCCGCCCGGCCCGCCGGCCGCCCGGCGCTCCAGTCGGTGGAGCATCTGGACTGGACCAACGCGGTGAAGGTCCTTGCCGTTGAGGCGCTGAAGAACATTCCCTGACAGGTTTTCCGCCTCCCCTCGGGAGGCGCGCGCATGAAAAAAGCCGTCCGGCAGGCCCGGACGGCTTTTCTTTTCCTGAGGACGACGATTATTCCGTGAGTATCCTGAGCACTTCCTCCGGGGAGGAAGATTCCAGTATCTCCGCCCGCTTTTCCGAGCTCTTAAATAAAAGGCTGACCTCCGCAAGGAACTGGAGGTGCGGGCCGGTCTTGTCGATGGGCGAGAGGGTCATGATGAAGATGCGGCAGGGCTCGTGGTCGAGGGAATCGAAGTCGACCGGGGCATCGGAAATACCGATGCAGGCCACCAGATCGTGGACGGCGGGAGATTTCCCGTGGGGTATGGCGATGCCGTGCTTCATGCCGGTGGACATTTTCCGTTCCCGGTCCATGACTGCGGCGTAGGCCGCTTCCCTGTCCTTTATCTTGCCGTTCTTAACGAGTATGTCCAGCAACTCGTTGATGATCTCTTCTTTCGTCGTCCCCTTGAGGTGAAGACTGATGGTGTCTCTGGTCAAGACGGTCTTAAGGTTCATACCCATAAGTGTAGAACCCAAGATGTGAAAAGTCAAGCATGCGGACTATGCGTTCATTTGTCTAGCATTTCGTTTAAAACCCATGGTATGGTTCTCTATGCGCGACGCTGATCATTTCCTATCCGAACTCGATGCCCTGGGACGTTCCGGCACCAAGACCGTGGATCCGCGGCTTGCATCCCGCCTTTCCGCCTCCTTCTGCCGTCTGACGGTGCCCGTGGTGGGCGCGGAGGCCGCGGAGGGGCTTTTCCGGTACTGGGTAGACAGCTACGGGGCCAAGGCGGAGCCGGAATTTCCCCCCCTGGGCTACCTGGCCGCCTTCCTGCTGCGGGAGTACGACGGCGAAACCATGCCCCTGGACCGCCGGGATTTTGAGGAGCTTCTGGACACCCTCAACGACGCGGCGGGGGAGATCGACATGAATGTCCTGACCGAACTGATGGCCGAGCTGGTGTCGCTGGGTTTGCTGAAATAGTTGCATTTTCCCCTTGCTTTTTAGCCGGAGGGTAGTACATTTAAGGTAGGTCAAGGTTCCGCGGCGCCGGGTGGCGCAGGACGGAAACAACGGGACGCGGCGGGTATGCCGCAGTATTTCGGAGGCCTACCGTGGATGCTCCTCCCGACATTTTTTGACCGGGGTCGATGCTTCGGCTCCGGTCCTTCAGACGCAAAGAAGAGAGCGTTTTTATCCGCGGAGCGGATACTATTGAAGAGTGAGTGAACGACATCCGTGCCGGACCCGCACCCGATGGGGCGGCAACAGGCAGGAAATTCCAAAAGCCGGCAGAGTCCGGCTTTTTTTTGTGCCCAGGCACCGCCAAGGCCCCGATTCGGCTACGGAGCCGCTAGGAATGGAAATAAAAAAGCCGCCCGGAGGGGGGGCGGCATAAAAATCAAGATCCGATTACCAGCGGCCGTATCCGCCGCCGCCGGAATCCCGGTCGCGGTTGGGCTTGTCCATGGCCTCGTTGACCCGGAGCTGGCGGCCTTCAAACTCCCGTCCGTTGGTGCCGGCGATGGCGGCGCCCGCCTCTTCTTCGGTGCTCATTTCGACGAAGCCGAAACCCTTGGAGTTTCCGGACTCGCGGTCGAAAACGATCTTCGCGGATGCGACGGTGCCGAAGTTGGAGAACAGGTTGCGCAGGGCGTCTTCGGACGTGTTGTACGAGAGATTGCCGACGTAAAGTTTCTTGGCCATCGAGAAAATTCCTTATCCCGGAAATGCGTCCGGGCGCGCGGTTATTCACGCCCAGCTAAGATGGGCGTCTCCAAGTCCCCCCATACGAGAGGAGCCGGGATACGGATGCAATGGGGAATTCGGATGCGCTCAAGGGAGTGTAAACGGGGCGAGAAAATAGAACGTTCAGCAAACCCGCGGTCCGCCGGGGACCAAAACTTCGTACCGTATTCAAATGATTCCCACTTACACAAGAACAGTAACGTATCTTCATAGGGCCGTCAAGCAAAAAACGCCGACCCGCCGGGCGGCGGTCGGGATAGCCTAGGGGGCGCCGAAGAGGGCCTGTATGCCCCCCTTGAGGTTCCTCGCCTCGGTCCATTTCTCAGCCTCCCCCCGGTCCCTTCCGTCGGAACGGGGGCCCACGAAGCGGTCGAAGCCGAGGGCGCGGGCAGCCTTGATGCGTCCGGAAAGGCGGCGGATGGGCCTGACTTCCCCCGCCAGGGAGAGTTCTCCCGCCACCGCGGTTCCTCGGGGCATCGCCAGCCCCGTGCGGGCGGAGTATAGGGCGGCGGCCAGGGCCAGCTCCACGCCCACCTCGGCGATGCGCATGCCCCCGGCGACGTTGACGTAGAGGTCGTGGTCGGACAGCCGCAGCTTAAGGTGCTTCTCCAGCGTGGCTGCGACCCGGGAGACCCTCCCCGCATCGATGCGGTCCGAGAACACCCGAGTCATGGAGCCCTTGGCCGGGACGGCGAGGGCCTGGATTTCCACCAGCAGGGGACGGCTGCCCTCCATTACCGCGGCGACGGCTATGCCCGCAGGCAGCTCGCCGTCCCGGCTTACCAGGAAGAGGGAGGAGGGGTCCTCCACGGCCGTAAGGCCGCCCTCTCCCATGGTGAAGATGCCGATCTCGTCCACGGAGCCGAAGCGGTTCTTCGCCGCCCGCAGAAAGCGGTTGTCCGCGTCGTTCTGCTCGAAGTAGAGGACCGTGTCCACCATGTGCTCCAGGGACTTGGGGCCCGAGATGACCCCGTCCTTGGTGACGTGGGCCACCAGGAACAGGACCGCGTCGTGTTCCTTGACCCAGGCGATGAGCTCGTGGGAGCAGTAGCGCATCTGGTTGACCGTGCCGGGCACCAGGCCCAGCTCCGGGCTGTAGAGGGTCTGGACCGAGTCCACCACCACCACCACCGGCTTGACTGAGGCGAGGACGGCCTCGATATCCTCGAGCCTGCCGGAACAATAGAGCTCGATGCGGTCGCCCCGGATGCCCAGACGGTCGGAGCGCATGCGCACCTGTCCGGCCGATTCCTCTCCGGAGACGTAGAGCACCTTGCCGCGGGTGCCCGCGGCTGCGGCGGCCTGCAGCAGGAGGGTCGACTTGCCGATGCCCGGCTCCCCGCCCACCAGGATGGCCGACCTACGCATGATCCCGCCGCCCAGCACCCGATCAAGCTCCCCGATGCCGCTGGGCAGGCGGCTGCCCTCCTGGGGATCCACCGCGGAGAGGGGCATGGAGCGGGGCGGCCCTCCTTCGGCGGCGCTTCCCGCGCCGCCCCGTCCAGGCGCTGCGCGTAGGGTTTCCTCCAGGGTATTCCACTCCCCGCATTCCGGGCAGCGCCCAAGCCACTTGGGCTCTTCGTGGCCGCAGGAGGAACACTTGTAGGCTACGGACTTCTGCTTCTTCATCGAGCTTCCTTGAAAATCTTACGGGTTTGCCATCCGGGCCGCTTCAACAGCCCGTCAGTATATCGGCCTTCCGTATTGACCGTAAGGGCCGGCCGCCGTATCCTGTGACAATGGAACGGAAGGACTATCGCCTGGCGGCCATCCTCTATACGGATATCGCCGGTTTTTCAAAAATGATGGAAAAGAACGAGGGCCGGACCCTGGAGCTCCTGCACGCCCACAACGCAATTATCGAAGAGATCGTTGCCCGTCGGAAGGGGACGGTCATCAAGACGATAGGCGACGCCTTCCTCATCGATTTCAAGAACACCGTGGATGCCCTGCAGACCGCCCTGGAGATCCAATACAAGCTCTACGAGCGGAACGCCGCTTCTCCCGATCTGCCCATCCTGGTGCGCATAGGTCTGCACCTGGGGGACATCTACTTCTACGAGAACGACGCCCTGGGGGAGGGCATCAACATCGCGGCGCGGCTGCAGTCCGTGGCCCATCCGGGGTGCATCTGCATGTCCGAGGACGTCTACAACCTGGTGCTGAACAAGGTCGACTTTACGGCCGAAAAGCTCGGCCCCGTGAGCCTCAAGAACATCACCAAGGAGATACGGGTCTACGAGATAGTCACCCCCAACGTGGAATTCGACCCGAACCGGGACGCCCGGCCCATCCTGCGGCCCGACAAGGCCGATAAAGCGGCGGCTCCTGCGGCGCGCACGGCGCCCGTCGCCGATGCGGAGGGAGGGGAGGCGGCCGCGGACATCAAGCGGCGCATCATGCTGGACATAAAGGCCGCGGGCAGACGCCTGGGCGCCGACCAGATGCGCATACGCTACGGCGCCGAGGGGCCCGCGGCGGAGCGGGTGATCGCCGAATTGGCGGAAAAGGGGATACTCCTCAGCGGCCCGGAGCCGTCGCCCGGCGTCAGGCCGCGCCTTCCGGCGCCGGCTACACCAAGGCCCCTGGAGGACGAGATCGGAGAGACGGTCCGGGAAGTATCCCGGGCGGTGCGGGAGGCCGTGCGGGAGGCACGCAGGGAACGGCACCGCTATACTGCGGAAGGGGTACGCGAAGGCGCCGTCGTGGGGCGGACGGGCCGCGAATCCGCCGAGGTCTCCGACGGCGGCTCCGAGGCCTATGAGGCCTACGCCAGGAAGGTGCGCGGCGATGCCGCGGGGGCTGCGGGCGGCTTCGTGGCCCACCTCATCCCCTTCGTGGCGGTGAACGGGTTCCTCATGACGGTGAACGCCCGGGTCTCGCCCAATTTTCCCTGGGCCCTGTTCCCCCTGGGCGGCTGGGGCATAGGCCTTCTGGAGCACTACACCTCGGTGCTCAGGAACAGGGACAAGCGGCGCGAACTGGAGGCCCTGCCCGCGATGCGGAGCGGCCAACTGGAGATCTTCAAGAAACTCCAAAAGAAGAAGGATGCCCTCTGGCACAACGCCGTCTCCACGGTGTCCACCGGGGCCTTCCTGTGGATGATCAACGCCGTCACCTCCCCATCCTTCTGGTGGAGCTTCATCCCGATCTTCTTCATGGGCGTAGGCCTCCTGTCCCACCTGGGCTCCTATGCAAAGAAGTCCCGTGAGCTGGATGCGGCCCTGGCCGCGAGCTTCGGCCTTTCCGGCCCGGCTTGGCGGCGTAAGCTCGGCCGCGTCGGAGGAGAGGTCGGTGCCCGGGCCGACGACTACGGCGTCTATGCCGACCAGGTAGCCCAGGCCCGCTCGGCCCGGGACGCCATAGTCCGTATGGTCGGCGGAGAGCGGAAGCCTGAGAAAAGGGGAGAGAAGCCAAAGCCCTCGCTGCCGGTGGGAGAGGAGCTGCTGCCGGTTTTGGACAACTATGTGGATCAGGTTTCCCTCCTAGCCCGCAAGACCGTGGAGGTGGACGGCATAATCGAGGCGATTCCCCGCTCCGCCCTCAAGGCCGACCGGGAACGCCTTGCCGCCAAGCTGGAAGCCGACCCCGTCCCCTCCATGCGCGGCGAGTACGAAAAATCCTTGGCCGAGATCGACCGCCAGGAACAATCCTTCGAAGAGCTGAAGAACCAGCGGGAGCTTCTGGAGCTCAAGATGCGGTCTTCGGTCAACGCGCTGAAGCAGATGCAGATCGATCTCGGACGCCTGTCCGGCATGTCCGGAGAAGCGGATGCCGGAACGAACCGGGCCATCCAGGAAAAAACCAGGGAGCTGAACCGCTATTTGGAGGACCTCCGCTCCGGCTACCGGGAGTTGGAGCTTCTGGAGGACGAAGCTTCCGCCGGTTCTTGAAAGGCAAGCCTTGTAAAGGCGCTCCTTTCATCTTATAGTCTTTACGACGCTACGGCGCAAATCCCATGAGGATCGAGGCAGGATGGTGAAGCAGGCGATACTCTGCGTTGACGACGAGGCTATCATACTCATTGCCATGAAGCAGGAGCTCAAGCACCATTTCGGAGCCCGTTTCATCTACGAGACTGCGCTGAACGCGGAAGAGGCCCTGGAGATCATGGAGGATCTCGATTCCGACGGCGTCGAGGTGGTCATCGTAATCTCGGACTGGCTCATGCCCGGCATGAAGGGCGACGAGTTCCTCATCCTGGTGCACGAAAAGTTCCCCTCCATAGCGACCATTATGGTCACCGGGCAGGCGGACGAGGCGGCAATTGAGCGGGCCGTCGAGGCGGCCAAGATCCGCGCCTGCATACGCAAGCCCTGGAGTTCTCGGGAACTCATCTCGGTCATAGAGAACGTGCTGGACGACCAAATCCGGTCCTAGGGCTAAACGGGCAGCCGATTCCACAAAAATTTTGCATTCCTCGCCGCCCTCCCCTAGACTTAACAAAAACCGGAGGTGCGGATGAAAAGCGTAACCGCAAAAATTATCGCCTTGACCGTCGGCACCAGCTTGGCCATAGCCCTTTTCCTGATGGCCGCCTTCACCTACACCTTTAGATCCATGGTGGACGATCAAGTCCGGCTTCTGGACACGTCCCTGCGGGAGGATTTCGACCGCACCATGCGCTGGCAGGTGGAAACCGCCGTGTCCATGCTCGCCAAGGTGGATGCGCTCCGTGCGGAGGGCGTCCTCTCCGCCGACTCGGCGCGGTCCCTGGCGGAAAAGCTCCTGCGGGATCTGCGCTACGGGACGGAGGGCTACTTCTGGGCGGATACTGCGGACGGCACCAACGTGGTCCTGCTCGGGGGCGCCCAGGAGGGCAAGAACCGCATGAACATGGTGGACGCCAACGGGTATCCCCTGGTCAAGCACATCATCGAGAACGGACTGAAGCCGGAGGGGGGATACACGGACTACTGGTTCCCCAAGGCCGGGCAGACTGAACCCCTGCCTAAGCGGGGCTACAGCCTGCAATCCAAGAGCTGGGGCTGGATCGTCGGCTCCGGGCTCTACGTGGACGATATAGACGTGATAGTGGGCGAAAAGAAGGATGCCGCCTACGCCGCCATGGCCCGCTCCCTGGGCGCCATGGGCGGCTTCGCGCTGGCCGCGGCCCTGCTCGCGGCCCTGCTGGCGGTGTCCTTCGGGACCCGCTTGGCCAAGCCGCTGACCTACGCCGCCGCCCAGGCGGGGGTGTTCGCCTCCGGGGACCTTTCGGCGGCCTTCGACGAGAAGTATACCCGCAGCTCCGACGAGACGGGGACCCTGCTGCGCTCCCTGGACACCATGCGCCGGGATCTTGCTGAACTGATCGGCGGGGTCATCGAGAGCGCCGGACGGGTGGGTTCCGGGGCCCAGGAGCTCAAGAATACGGCCCAGGACGTGTCCTCAGGCGCCTCGGAGCAGGCGGCGTCCACGGAGGAGGTATCCGCCTCGGTCGAGGAGATGGCCGCCACCATACGGCAGAACGCGGAGAACGCCGCGGAGACCGAGCGCATAGCCCGCAAGGCGGCCTCCGATGCCGCGGAGGGCGCCGCCGCGGTGGGCGAGGCGGTGGAAGCCGTCATGCGCATCGCGGAGCGTATCGCGGTGATCGAGGAGATTGCACGGCAGACTAACCTGCTGGCCCTGAACGCCGCCATAGAGGCGGCCCGGGCGGGGGAGGCGGGGAAGGGCTTCTCGGTGGTGGCCGGGGAGATACGCAAGCTCGCGGAGCGCAGCGGCTCCTCGGCGGCGGAGATACGCGAAATATCCGCCTCCACCACCGCGGCGGCGAACCGGGCGGGGAAGGTGCTCGAAAGCCTGGCTCCGGACATAGGCAAGACCGCGGACCTGGTGGCG